>NZ_JBAPRN010000038.1:0-5665 GCF_049281135.1 Mycobacterium sp.
GGCATGCAACGAGTACTTCGAGCTGGACCGGCCCAGTCCCTACATGCTGATGACCGCCCCGGTGATCCGCGAACGCCGGTTGGCCATGGAGCGCGGCTCCCTCGACCTCGACGACGACCTGCTGCGCATCGTCCGGCAGGTGCGCAGCGACGTGCCGGCCATCACCCACATCGACTACAGCGCTCGCATCCAGACGGTGGGCCCGGACAGCAACCCCGAATTCCGCTCGATCATCGAGGCGTTTCGGGACCTCACCGGTTGCCCCATGGTGGTGAACACGTCGCTGAACGTCCGCGGGGAGCCCATTGTCTGCACTCCTGAGGATGCCTTGGCGTGCTTCCTTCATACGGACATCGACGTTCTCGCCGTCAACGATCTGATCGTCACCGGCAAGCCGCCTGGCACCCGCGGCCCGGCCGAATCGCCGCGCAATCGGCGGATCAACGCCGACCCACCCCTCGTCGAAGCCGAGCGGATAGAACTGTTCTTTCGGCTCTTCCTGACGCCGCTATCCTCGCGCTACGCCGGCGATTTCGCCCGTCGGCTCGGTGGCGAGACGACGACCGGCAGCGCCTACTCACCGCCAGAGGCAGCGGCCGAGTTCTGTGAATTGGAAACTCTCGACGCCGTCGGAGACCTACTTCGGCAGACGTGGACGGCCGACGGTGTCGTTTCGGCCTGCGAACTCATCCAGCCGTTGCTGGAACTGGCCGAGGAGGTCATCGACGCCTGTAGCGATGGAGATCTCGGCAACCTGACGCCGCATACCTACACCTTGTTTTGAGCAGCGGGCGGAGCGCCGTGGGTGGATCAGACTTCACCGTGTATCTGTTCGGCAGCTCCGTGCCGTGGGGCTTCCCGTACGCCCCCAACTGTGACGTCGGCAAAATCGTCGCGCAGACATGGTCGAACTCGGTCAACGGCTGCGACCTGGTTGTGCGCAACGAGGCACGATACGGAGCGCCGTCGCGCTACGTGCTGGAGCGAACCCGGTCCGTCGCGCAGCATACGCACGCGCCGGGCAGGGCGATCGCCCTGGTGTACTCCGGCAACAACGAGTTCATTCACCTGTCGCCGGATCGCGACAGTCGAGGTCGAGGGCCCATGCTGGTGTCCGCCGCGGAACGGCGCTCCATCGTCGAAAGTCACCGGCGACATCTCGAGGCCAGCGTCCAGATGCTGCGCGACGCAGGCATCGAAGTGGTGCTGTCGACCATTCCGACCAACCTGCGGGACTGGCCGCCCAGCTACACCGTGCTCACCGACGAGCGAGCCGAGTATTTTGAAGACCTGTATTCGCGCGCGGCGGATGCCGGTCGCGCCGGTCGGCTCGACGACGCCGAGCGTCTGTTGCAGGACATCCTCGGATCGGATCCAGAGTTCGCCCAGGCTCATTTCCTACTCGGGCGCATCCTTCTCGCGGCGGGACGAGCCGAAGATGCGCGCCCACACCTCGTCGCCGCCAACGACTTCGATGGTCGGCCCATTCGGGCAATCAGCAACGTGAACAAAAACATTCGCGCCCTGGCCGCCGAACACCGGATCCGGCTGTTGGATGCGGAGGCGGCGTTTCAGGCGGAGGCTGCGGACGGGATCTGCGGTAGCGCCCAATTCTGGGACGACTGCCACCCGAAGCTGGCCGGGTTTATCCAACTGGCCGACCTGCTCGGTGCCCACATCGCAGACTTCGCCGGCCTCGACGCCGCGCCGGCCATCGCCTCGTCCGACGAGGTTCGCGACGGCCACGGCATGGATCAGACGTTTCTCGCCGGCGTCTACGCACGCACCGGCCTGTACTGCTACAAACACTCCGACTGCTGGGACAGCGACCCGACCCTGGACCTCGCCGAGAGCTATCTGCGCGACGCGCTGAACATGGCACCTCGAAGCATCGAAGTCCACATCGCTCTGGCACTCGTGCTGGCACGCGGCGGCGACGACGCCGGCGCTCAAGGGTTCGCCGGCGCGGCGATCCGGCTTGACCCGGAGCGTGCCAACTGGCTGCTGCACGGGCGAGAGGCCCGGGTCACCCTCGGCGAATTAGGGATCGTCGACGTCGAACGTTGGGCGAGCGGGGAGACCAACGGGCCGCACCCGACACAGTGACGAAAAGGCTTGCGCTAGACCCCGGTCGACATAGGCACATGCGGCGGCTGGTCGCCCTTGACGGCCCCCGTATCCCCGGGGCGGTACTGGCGATAGAGCACGTCGAGCATCGCGTCACCCGCCGGCGAGTCCTCCTCGGCCAACCGGACCCGATCCCAGTCGGACGTCGGAACCTCCTGATAGAGGCCGAAGGTTTTGGCGATTCCAGTCACCTCGGCTCGGCTCAGTTGCGGCTGGTCGAGCATGCTCACCTCGGGATCCGTGATGTCGCAGAAGGTATCTGGATCGAGGTACCCGTTTTCCACCGCGACGGTCCGCAGCTCGGTGCCGTGCAGCGGCGAGAAGATGAAGCAGCCGGTGGTGTCGATGTCATCGGGCAGGTTGCGGGTGAACTCGATGGTCTCGAAGATCAGCTCACGCGTCTCCTCCGGCATCCCGATGATGCAATTGCCGGTCACCGAAAAGCTTCGCCCCGAACAGATGTCGAAGGCGGCCCGAAGTTGTTCGTTTGTCTGCGTACGCTTCAGCATCTTGCGCCGGTACTCGGCATTGCCGTGTTCGATGCCGATGCTGGCCCGCAGCATGTTCATCCGCTCCAGACCGTCCGCCGTGTGCTCGGTGATGGTTTCAGAGCGGGTATTCATCCAGAACGGGATGCGGTAGTCCTCGTAACGCTCGACCAGCTCATCGAACACCGGCGGCGGCAACGCGAGGAAGGTATCGGCCAGCCAATAGACGAGTTCGATGTTGTGGAGTTTGTGCTGGTGCTCAAGCTCCGCCATGGTCCGTGAGATCGACTTGCGCCGGTAAAACACGCTGCCCTGCTCGGCGAGCGCTATTCGGTTGTTGCCGGGCGAATTGCAGTACGTGCACCGGTAGGGGCAGCCGCGCTGGTTCTCGATGCCGACGGTTCGCCACACCCGCCCATCCATGGGGCGATAGATCGCCTGCTCCTCGAACAGGCTGTAGTCCGCAAACGGCAGTTCGTCGAGATCGACCCGGGGGCCCAATGGGTTTCGGTGCACGTTGCCGTCCTCACGAACCCACAGATTCGGGATGTTCGTCACCGACCGGCCCTCGCACATCCGCTTGCACAGCTCGGGTAGCGCGATCTCGCCCTCTCCACGACAGACAAAATCACCGACGTCGTCGCGCAGGATAAACTCGGGGGCAAAGGTCGCGAACGGGCCACCCCAAATCGTCGGGATTTTGCGGTCCTTGGCCGGCAAGGCCCGGATCATGCTTCGGCCAATGGAATACGTATTCTCGACTACCGAGACCGCGATCAAATCCGGTTGAAACTCAGCCACTTTGGCGCGGAAATCATCCAGCATCCGGGTGTTGCGAAATTCCACGCCGCGCTCGAACCAGTCGAACTGCTTCACGTATGTCCGGTAGTGGATATAGTTCGCCGTCAACTCTTCCACGTAGAAGGTGCTGTCGAACAATTCGACAGCAAAGCCACGCTCCCGAAGGATGGCGGTAAACAGCCCCATCGAGTACGGCATCATTGCTGATTGCTGGATGTTGGGATAGACGAGCAGCACCCTGAAGTCCGACGGCTTTTTCCAGGCAGTCGGCTTCGCGCTCGGAAGTTGCAACTTAAGGTCTGAAATCACGTCGACTCCTACCCGAATGGGCCCCTGCGAGCCAATAAGGTTCTCACGGTGATGTTTCCGGAGTCAACAATCACGGCACGGAATGTTGGCCGGTGCCACCCCAGTGTCGTTCGAGTACACCTGCCTCGACGCACTCTTGTAGAACGTTCCAGACGTCTTGTGCGCTCAGTTGTTGCCCGGCAGCCGTTGTAGCGTCGTTGAAGTCGAAGAAGCGGCCAGCCCTGCCAGCGATCCAGCGACACAGCACGCTGGCCTCGGCAGGTAGTTCAACGTCGACGCCGCGGCCGCCATAGTTGCCGATGCCCGGTGGATTGTCAAGCAGCAGTTGAGCTTTGGCATCGGGAGTGAGCCGGAAAGCTGCCTGATGATGGGAGGCCAAGTTGCCGAGCAAGTCAGCCTCGAGTAATTGCTGAGGGTCGCTCAGCGCCTCACGTACCTGCTCCACCGCCCAGGCCATGCCCTGCTGAGCCGCAGTGGACGGGCCTGCGAGGTGAAATGCCCCGAACGGGGTGGTCCGCATGCGCGAGTCGCGCGTTAGGCGACGTTCGAGGGCGGCCAGCACAAGTTGTGACCAGGTGGGCAGCGCGAAGTGATAGCCGATGGACAGCGAGGCAACGTCGTCTGCCAGCGTGGTGTGGTAGGTGCCACGCGGAAGCAGCAGCGCAGACCCGTGCCGCATTTCGATGTCTTCCAGCTTCCCCAGGAATTCGGGACGCGTGGCCAGCCGAGGCAGTGACGGCGGGTAGTCCAGGCGGGCGGCGGTCTCTTCGTTGTAGAGCGGATAATCGAGGAAAGGATGCTGGCCGACACGCCAATGCTTGTAGCCCCGCAGTTGCACCACCACGCTGTCGAACAGGTCGAAGTGCAAGCCCAATCCGGAGCTAGCGCCTGACGGCGTGTACACCAGGCTCACGACAAACAGCCAGGGTTTATTCCAGGGTTCCATCAGGCCGCGGGCGGCCATCGGCCGGCACGGCAGGCCGATCGATTCCAGGATGTCGGTGCCCCGTCGGAGCGCCTCGGGGAGGTATTCCAGCATGTGCCAGCAGACGACCGTATGACCTGCGTGATAGAGCGGAACAGCTTCGCGAATGGTGCTTGCCGGAAAGGTATGTAAGACCTGAACCCCGTCCGACTTTGCGGCAGTCCCCTCAGCACCCGAGACATCACGGAAGCCGTAGACCGACACCGGAATGCCGGGCGCGACCTTGGCCAGTGCCTCCGGCGTGGGGAACCGTTCGGCAATAGGTTCTTCGAGTTTCTTCGAGGCGCCGTGCTCAACGAGGAAGCGGCCCTTCGCCCAATAGTCCAGCGTCTCCCCACGCTCGCTGGCACGCGGGAACAGGTCCGCAAGTGCACCCCGCCGAGGCGCGCCCGGAGGTGAAGTTTCGACCGGGGGCGGGGGACCGTCGTTCATACTGATATCACCTTTCGCCACGCACCACGGGTGGCTTCTCGCCTGCGCCTCCAAGCCCCGGAGAAGTCCTCGGTGTGCAGCAAACCCGTCAAGACATTATTGAACCCCAAAAAGTGCCGTACCGGCCCGGATCGTAGTATGGTCGCCCTCAATATCCGGGAACGTAATTCGTGGGATTGCGGTTCTTTCCGCGCCCCCCCTAAAAACACCGGGGGACTTATGACGCCTACGCGTAAATCGGCCCGGTTGCGCCAGATGCTCAATTCCGACGAGCTCGAGTTCATCCTCGAAGCCCATAACGGCATCAGCGCGGTCATCGCCGAGGAGGCTGGCTTCAAAGGTATCTGGGCCTCAAGTTTCACGCTGTCAGCGCAATTCGGAGTACGCGACAACAACGAAACCAGTTGGACACAGGTCGTGGACATGGTCGAGTTCATGGCTGATGCCACATCGGTGCCTATCGTTCTCGACGGTGATACCGGCTACGGCAACTTCAACAACACCCGAAGACTCGTTCGTAAAC
>NZ_JBAPRN010000039.1:0-2496 GCF_049281135.1 Mycobacterium sp.
GGCATTGGCCGAGCACGGCGCGGCCGTCGCGCTGCTCGCACGTCGCGCCGATCGTCTCGATCAACTCAAAGCCGACATCGAGGCGGCCGGCGGCACGGCGCTATCGGTGCCCACCGACGTGACCGACGCCGCTCAGGTCGCCGCCGCGGTGCAGCACACCGTCGACGAGTTGGGACGGCTGGACACCGTGGTGAACAACGCGGGGTTGATGCGGATGTCGCCGGCCGCCGAAGCGCCACTGCAGGACTGGGACGACCTGGTGCGGGTCAACATCCAGGGCGTCTTATACGTCACCCGCGCCGCGCTCCCCCACCTGATCGACGCCGCCGCCGACTCACCACGCGGCGTCGCCGATCTGGTCACCATCAGTTCGACCGCCGGTTGGGTCGCCCGACCGGGTACCGCCGTCTATTCGCTGACCAAGTTCGGCGTGAATGCGTTCAGCGAGGGTATCCGTCAGGAACTGATCGGCAAGCGGGTGCGGGTCGCCGTGGTGGGCCCCGGCACTGTCGACACCGAGATCAGCGATCACCTGCCCGACCAGGCGCGTGCCGCGTTCGATCGGCAGACCGCGGACATGGTCAAGCTGGCGTCCGAGGACATCGCCGACGCGGTCTTGTACGTCGTCACCCGCAACCGCCGCGTGGCCGTCAACCACATGCTGGTCCGCGCCGCCGAACAGACCTGGTGATGTCCGCGGATCGATGGGTGACCGGCGACCACTTCGGCCTTCCGATCCCCGCCGATCCCGCAGCGTTACATTCCGGTGGCGCAGCGTTTCTCACCGATGCGTTCCGCATCTCGGGTGCGCTGGACGCCGGTAATGCCGTCACGCGTATCAGCCGATTCGACGAGGTCCCAGCCGGAAGCACCGGCCGCAAGCTGCTTCTGACCGTCGAGTACGACAAGCCCGGCGCCCACAACGACCTGTTCGTGAAGTTCTCCCGCGATTTCGACGACCCGATCCGCGATCGCGGCAAGACCCAGATGGAATCGGAAGTCCTGTTCGCCGCGCTGTCACACGAACCGGGTTTTCCGATCACCGTTCCGGCCACTCAATTCGCCGACTACCACCGCGACACGGGCACCGGATTACTGATATCGGAGCGAATCCACCTCGGGGTCAACGGTATCGAGCGCCAGTACCACAAATGCCTCGACTACGAGATGCCCGAACCGCTGGACCACTACCGGGCTCTGGTCTCGGCGCTGGGCCGGCTCGTCGGTGGTCACCGGTCCGGACGCATTCCTACCGGCGATCAGTTCCCGGTCGACATGCAGACGGCACAGGTTGGTGAACGGGCACCGATCAGCCCTGAGAAGCTGGACGGTCGACTGGACCAGCTCGCCGACTTCGTGGACACCAGCCCCGGGCTGCTGCCCGCGAACATCCGCTCGCCGGAATTCATTTCGCGCCTGCGCACCGACGCGCCACGATTCTTGGCCAATGAGCCGGCGGTGTGGAGCTATCTGGCCGATCACGCTGACTACATCGCGCTGTGTCACTGGAACGCCAACGTCGACAACGCCTGGTTCTGGCGCGACAGCGACAACGCCCTGCGCTGCGGCTTGCTGGACTGGGGCTGCGCCGGTCAGATGAACGTTGCCATGGCGTTGTGGGGCGCTATGTCGGGCGCCGAGACCGACCTGTGGGATCGGCACCTCGATGAGTTGCTGCGCCTGTTCGTCTCCGAGATACGCGCCTGCGGCGGGCCAGATCTCAGCGTGACCGAGCTGCGCAACCAGGTCATGCTCTACGTCGGGGTCATGACGGTCGCCTGGCTGCTCGACGTACCCGCGTTGATCCGTTCACGCTTCGGCGACGCCGCGCGCACGATGACCAGAAAAGACCCCCGCATCAAAGACGACGAGAGTGTCCGTGCACCGTTGCAGATGCTGGCCAATGCGCTGAACCTCTGGGAGACACAGCGATTCGGCGACCGTGTCGACAGGATGCTATTGCCATGACGGGCTGGCGGTCAGCACGTCGGGTCCGCCGTCGGTGATGACGACAGTGTCGCGGCGAAGCACACCGCCGAGGCCTTCCTGCCACACGTAGCCGGTGAGCGCGAGCACCATCCCCGGATCCAGCCGCTCGGCGTCGGCGGTGGCCGGAAGCTGCCGCGAGATCACCGGCGGATCAAAGCCGAGCCCCAGACCGTGCGCGACCGCCATCGGCGGCGCCGGCTCGCCGGCCTCGTCGTAGGCAGCGAGCAAATCGGCAGCGCAAGCCCCGGGTCGACACGCCGCAATCAGCCTGTCCCACAGCTCATTCGAACGCTGATACAGCTTGCCGGTCGCATCGTTGGTGGCGTCTCCGACCGGCCAGGTGCGGCTGACCTCCGCGACGTATCCGTCGGCCAGCGCGCCCGCGCCGAAGACGATCAGGTCGCCGGACCGCACCTCGCCGTCGCTGTGTGCCCGCCGCCACGGGTGTTCCCGCGAGGTCACCCACGCGGCGTCCTGGGTGGCCGGTGTGCTTACCCCGCCCGCGGC
>NZ_JBAPRN010000040.1:0-5053 GCF_049281135.1 Mycobacterium sp.
GTGTCAGGGTGGTCGGTGCTTGCGAGTTCACCCCCGGCGTCCTCGGCAGCCGCGGCGTAAAGAAGCGGCCGCGACGACGAGTGCAAGATGTCGGCGGCCGCCAGCAATGCTTGGGCATCACGTTCGAGGATCCCGCGGGCATACCCGGCCACCCCGGTGAACAGCGGGATCGCCGGCCGCTCACGCTCGAGCAGGTCAGTGGCCTGCAGGACACGTGCTCGCAAGCCGGCATCACCGGCAGCCGACGCCACTCGCGCACCCAAGATCACCTGATCTAAGACTTGGGGCCAGAGTGGTGATTCAAACAGCGTGACACCGCCGAGCCAGCGCATCGCGTCCCTGACGTCGTCGCGCTGCCACGCCGCCAGCGCCAGAATGTACGTCGCTCCGCGACCTACGACAGATGGGCCGGTGGAGTCAGCGTCGCGGGCGTCATTGACCATCTCCTGCAACAACGTTCGGTCATCGGTACGCGCTGCCACCTCGGCGAGGACCACCGTGCGGATCATGTCCAGTTCGGTCACGGCCGTCCGCTGTGGGCGTCGCAGGGACTCGGCTGCGGCGCGCGCAGCAGACAACCGGCCCGCAATCAAGTGGACAACCGCGTCCCACGTGGCCCAGATATCAAGGGCCATCGCGTTGCCTTCCCGGCGGGCTTGCTGTGTTCGCTCGACGACCTGGGCCGCAGCGTCGTCCAACCGGCCGACCACCGCCAGTAGGTACGCGTAGTGGATTGCGGCCAAGTCATGAGCTGCGGTCGCATCATCTGTGCGGGCGAGCGCGCAAAGCTCCTCGAGGCGGCGTACCGAGCGGCCCGCGTGCCCCTTCCCATCGTCGAGCAAGGCGAGGGTGAGGTTGGCCATGATCGTGGCCTCGAGATCACCGGTCGATGCTGCGGCCGCGGCAGCCTCATGGGCCGCCGCCTGCCGTTCCCCACGTTGCTCGTACAACGCCAGGTTGTAGGCCAGCCATCCCAGATGCCGTGCCCGGGTGACCTCGCTGATGTCCAGCAGCCGCAACGCTCGACGATTCTCCTCGACGCGCAGCTGGGTACTGTGCTTATGGAGCGTCGGGAAACGCAGACGAATCTCGGCCTCCTGTTCGGACGACGCGACCTCCGAGAGCGCCGCCACGGCCAACTCTTCGGCCTCCTCGTAGCGGCTGGCCCGGTTGAGCAACTCCACAGTTTCGGCGGCCAATAGCCCGTGGTCAGCGTCATCGGCGGTCAACAGCTCCAACGCGCGCTTGCTCAAGTCCGCGGCCGCACTCGCATCGCTGTGGCCGACCGATTGCGCGGCCGCCCGCAGCGCGTCAATCGCCTCCCGGTCGCCGGGCTCGGCACTGCGTGCCAGCCGGGTGGCCAACTCGGCGGGCGCCGCGCCCATCCTGAGCATGATCGACGCCGATTGGCGCTCCATGGCACGCCGCAGCGACTGCGGCAAGGACTGCCGGGTGGCCTCGCGCAACAAGTCGTGCCGGAACCTCAACTGCCCGTCGTCTTCGACGAGCAGATCCGCGCGCACCGCCTCCTCGATCGCCGACATCAACGCCGTCGGCTGGTGTTCCAGCATCGCGGCCAGCAAGCCAGCCGAGAATCGGTCCGGCAGCACCGCAGCCACCCGCACCACCTCTCCGGCACCGCTGGAGAGCAGGTCTAGCCGCTGCTGCATACCTGCGCCCAGACGTCGCGGCAGCGTGTGTCCGCTGGCCACCGCGCGGCCGCCGCTGACAATGAGCCGGCCCTCCTCGCCCAGCCCCCCCACCAACTCCCTGACCAGGAAGGGATTTCCGTGCGCCTTGGCGGCAAGATTCAGTAGCGACTCATCGGCATTAGCCCGCACGGTGTCCTGGACCATGTCGGCGACCGCGCCCGGCGACATGGCGGCCACCTGCACCACTGCGGCATTCGCGCGTTCCAGCGCCGACAACGTCTCCTGCACCGCCGGCCCGCCAGCCCCGGTGCGCGCGGTCAGCATCCACAACACGGGTACATCGGGCCTCGCAGTGGCCAACGACCGCAGCGCCAATAGCGTGCCGTTATCGGCCCAGTGGATGTCCTCGAGCACAATCGCCAGCGGGGTTTCGGCGGCCGCCGCATAAATCGCGTCTTGAAGGTCGTGCACTACCCAATAGTGCAGATCTGCCGAATTGCCTTGCCGGCGCAAGGTTTCCGCATCGCCAATCGGGGGATCGGCGCGCAGCGTCGCCATGAACAACGAAAAAAACGGCACCGACTGCTGATACTCGAACGCCTCGCCCAACAACGTATGCACCCCGCACCTGTCGGCCAGAGTTATTGCTTCGGTCAGCAACCGACTCTTCCCGATGCCCGGCGGGCCCTCGATGATCAGGGCACCCCCCTGACCTTGGACCAGCGCATTGACCAGCGCTCCGATCACATCAAGCTCGCTTGAGCGCCCCCGAATCGGCGGAATCACGCGCCCCCCGGCGCCGACGTCAGCTCGGCCAGTTGAAGAGCCGTCTTGCCCACACGCTCGCCCCTTCATTTGCCGCGCATCGCCACTGCGACGCGACCCAGGACCCGGACGCTAATTTTCGCACGAGTGTTCGTTCTGAATATACGATCGCGACCGCCGTAGTTCGCTTTCATTAACCACTCACCTCCCGCCAGTGGCCGGGCATAAGGTTTCGGGTTATGAGCGCGGTATCGCAGGCCGGCGGGGTACGGCACGGCGCCGAACCTGACCCCCACATCGTCGAGCTCAGCAAGCTCATGCTTGCCCGTGCCCCCGAGCTGGGCGAGGCGCTGGCCGACCGGCTGTTCCGTGAGATCGACGCGTATCAGCACGGCACCGTCGTCAGCAGAGAGCAAGTGGCCGCAAGTTGTGAGGCAAACCTGACGTACGTCTTCCGCTCGCTGGCGGGGCACACCGACGACGACGTCTCAATTGCCGAGCTCACCGGAAGTGCGCGCGCGCTCGCCGGTGTGCCACTACCGGCGTTGATGACGGCCTACCGGATCGGTTTTCGGTTCATGTGGGAGGAGACGCTCGCCTCCGCGCGGACCGCAGGCATACCCGTCGAATCGATCCTGGACGTCACCGCACGCGTCTTTACCGCGCAGGACACGTTCACGCAGGCGATGGCCAGCGCCTACCGCCAGCAGCTGACCGCGCAAATCCTGGAGCAGGAGGAAGAACGGTCGGCGTTGGTCGAAGCGCTGCTGTCACATCGGATAACCGACAGCCAGAGCCTGTGGGAGGCAGCCGATTTGCTCCGGCTGCCCACCACCGGGCCGTACGTCGTTGTCGCGGCCGAGCTGCCGGCGATCGGAAAACTTGGCTTGCCCGCGATCGAAAACAAGCTCGCCGCACGCGACATCCGGTCTGCGTGGCGGCTGCTGCCCGACTTACACGTCGGCATCGTCCACGTGCGAATGCACGACACGATCGGCACGTTGACTTCGGTGCTCCGTCAGGTCGCGATCGTCCGGGTCGGCATCAGCCCCCCGTTCAACGAATTGGCCGAAACCAGCGATGCGCTGCGATTCGCCCGGTTGGCGGTCAGCGGGAAGGCATCCGGCGACTCGCTGATCACGGTGTTCGACGACACTCCGCTCGCCGTAGCAGCGGTGAGCGCTCCAGAGGTAATGGCAAAAATCAGCTCGTCGGTGCTACGGCGACTCATAGAACTGCCGCCCGCGGAAAGCACGATCTTGCTCGACACGTTCCGAGCGTGGTTGCAGGAGGGCGGCTCCGCTAACGACACCGCGACCAAGATCTTCTGTCATCCCAACACCGTGCGACACCGCCTGCGCCGTATCGAGGAGTTGACCGACCGGTCGCTATCCCGGCCGCTGGACATCGCCGAACTCTGCCTGGCCTTCGAGATCGAGCAGCGCCTGCCCTGACCCTTCCAGGTCACGCCTGCAGTCGGTGGCGTTTGCGACGACCTATCGGACAGCGTGAGCGACGGCATCATGGACGGTGTGGCCCGCCTTGCGGATCCCGAGGGCCTGCAAGATTTCGAACACTCCGATTGCGACGAGCCAACTGCCGACTACGAGAGTCAGTATGGCGAGCGAATCGAACGGCCAGGACAGGACGACAATGCCGGCGATAAAGCTGATCACACCGAAAAAGATCACCCACCCTCGTCCGGGGAGGCCGGGGTCACTGATTGCCGATGCCGCCGTCGACGCGCCGCGCAAGACGAACCCGACAGCGATCCAAATGGCCAGCAATAGATATGCGTATCCGTAGTCGAAGTGGCGGAAGGCCAGCACGGCCAGGACCACGGACGCCGCGCCGCTGAGGAACAACAGGATCCGCCCGGCCGCCGTCACAGGCAGAGTGAACGCGAAGATCACCTGCACGACGCCGCTTACGAGCAGATACACGCCGAAGAGGACCGCCGCGACGGTAATCGATTGCCCCGGCCAAGCCAGAATCAGGACGCCCAAGACAGCGGTGAGCAGTCCAGACAGTAACGTCGCTTTCCAAAAATGGTGAAACAGACTCCGAGGAGCAGTGTGGGTCTTTTCGCTGGTTGTCATGCCAAAAAAATAGTTCGGCCACAGCGCGAAGAGAATGTTCGTGGCGACACAAATAACCCCCCAACAAGAGGGGTTACGAACAATGCCGGGCCCAGGCCACGGCTGCAGACGGCTGGTCCGCGGCCGGCAGCCCACCCATATCGGAGGCCTTTGTCGCCGGAAGACAACGATGCGCCGGAAGTTGGTTGGTTCGCGACGTCGCTGCGCCGCATTGATCTAGCTAGATTTCATCACGAACGCAAACGCAGCGTAGTTGGACAACTAAAAAGGTCTCGAATCAGCCAGTGTCACAACACATCCCCCCTCGCAGAGAAAAGTAGGTAAAGCCATGTTGGTCCCATTCCTGATCTTCCTGATGATCCTGTCCCCCGTGCTCATCCCGACCGCCGTCACCATCGTGAACGTCATACAGGGCAACCACCGACCGGCCGGTACCGTCGGCCCCCTGCAGAGCTTCGCGGCCGGCCGCTTCGCCGTCCCGGCCACCGCCTGACGTCCGCTCCATTCCAGTCGGGCCGCACCCACAAGGGTGCGGCC
>NZ_JBAPRN010000041.1:0-2647 GCF_049281135.1 Mycobacterium sp.
ATTTACCTGCGCGCCTACGAGAACGGCACGCAGCTACGACGAGGACTGACCGAATATTTCTATTTTTACAACGGTCGGCGCATTCATGAGGCTCTCGGCTACGCCACGCCCGACGAGGTGTATTTCGCGGGGCTCGCTCCGATCATGGCGGCCGCGGCATGATCGAAAAATCGGATGCCGCATCGATTTTTCGGGGTACCCGAGGTAGCAGGTCGATCGAGATCTCGGTTCCTGGAGCGTTTACGGCGGTCAGTTTTTCCGGTCAGCAGAAAAAAACCGGAGCTTCTGCCGCTGAACGCGGCAGACTCTCTCTGTTGAAGACCATTGACGAATACCGAAGAGCAAGACACGATCACATCAACCGCTCAGACAGATCCACTTATCCCGGAAGAATTTCTGTCCAAACAAGCGCAGCCACCCCTCTCACTCTCGATGGGGTCGGAGTGCAGACAGGGGACCGCATTCGTGCGATTGAGGAGAGGGCCCGAGGCAAAGAGTGATCCAGCGAGACTTGCCCAATAAGAGCCGTTAATGGGGGTGTTAGAATTCGAGGATGGCCAAAGCTTCGAGAAAGTCTGTGAGTTCCATCGGTAATTGGCGGGGTTTCTCCAGCGCTAATTGGCGGTGCCGATGACGAGCATGCGGCGTGCTGCGTTGACGACTTCGTCGGTGATGGTGGTCATGTGATTGATGTCCATGAGACGCTCGATCTGCACGAAGAGACGGTGGATCAACCGGAAATTGCCGCCGGTAATTCTAGCAACTGCGGCGATCGCCTGAGCATCGGCAAAGTCGGCCCCATCCAGGCATAAGCCGAGCTCGCGCCAGTGTCGAGCGAGAACGAAACTGAGCTCATTGCCCTGAAGAGGGCGATAGTGATGAGCGAAGCCAACTCGGCTATAGAGCTGCGGATAGCGCGCCAGGCGCTTGTCGATCCCTGTCATTCCAATGAGTATGAGGCCAATGTTAGAGCGATCAAAAAGATCGCGCAGAAATTCCAGCGCCGGCGTTGAGAGGCGCTCGGCTTCATCGACGATCACCATTTCCATATGATTGAACGAGCATTCCATCTTGGCTCGCTCGTTGTGTGGTCGGATGCAGGCGGTCGCACACGCCAGTAATCGATGAATGTCCCTATTCAGGACGCGCGCCGAGATGCTGACGGCTGGCGTGTAGAAAAGGGTCCGTGAGCGATTCATCGCGGCAAGCATTTTGCCGGTCGAGCGCTCGCGCAGGCCCCAGTCGTACAACAACGACTCTACCTCTGGCCAGTTGGCGTATTGCCGGGCGGAAAGTGTCTTGCCGACGCCGGCCGCGCCGTAGCACAAACCGATGTAGCGATTTTCGCGCACCGCGGTTGCGAATTCGACGAAGCGACGATGCTCTTTGGTGGCGATGAAAGCACCTGCGCGGCGGCCGATAGTGTCCTTCGCGGCCGCGCCCATTACGTGTCTTCCGAGTAAAGCCGCAGTGGCGGTTTGCGCACCTCGGCCACCGGCGGTGCCGCTGTTGGGAGGTCCGGTAGAACTGTGTTATCGGATCCCCAAAAGTTGCCCATGCCACGAACCCGCTCAGTGATTTGGCCACGCAGCGCACGCCGATGAGCCACTCGAGCTGTTTGAATGTCCTTGAGGGATAGCGTCTGGTCGCTATGCTGCTGATTTATGGCGCGACAAAGAAAGCGATCGTGGTGAAACACCCGAATCTCGGCCAGGTCACGCGGGTCGTAGCGAACAGTCACCGACTCGCCCACGTAGGCGGCGAGCGTGGCATCAAGATATCGCAGTCCCTCGAAATGGATGCCATCGCGCCGGACGATGCGGGCGGTGGCGACCGCGATCAAAAGCAGATCGAGAGCCTCCAGACTCTGAGGCATCCGCGGCACCCATCCATTTCCCAACCACGCCACCCGCGGTATGGCATCGATTTCCTGATGCTCTCGGACGTTGTAATTGCCGATGATGTGCGCGCCGATGGCGGCATCGAGCACAGACAGCGAGAGCCTGGGCGCAGTAGCCGGCTTCCCCTCCACCAGATACCCCGGTAGGTCACAAAGAAGTTCCGTGTTGAGCGTGCCGAAGAGCCGCTCAACTTTGCCGCGACCTTGAGGGCGTGCAACGGCCGAATGCACCAATTGAATTTTGAGATCCGCCGCGACCTGCTGCAGGTGGCGGCTGGTGAAATCGCAACCGTGATCGACGTAAAGCACCTCGGGAATTCCGCAGACCGGCCACGCCGGATCTTCCTTGCGCCAGATGGCCTGGCGCAGAGCGAGGCAGGTTTGGAGCGTCGAGGGAGCACCCAGGAAAACCGTGTAGCCGGCGACGATGCGCGAGTAGTCATCGATCACCGTGGTCAGCCACGGTCGCTTCGGCTGACCGTTGGCATCGAGAATCAAGATATCGAGCTGCGTGTGATCGGCTTGCCAGGTCGCGTTCGGTCGTTCCGCTCGATGGCGATAGATGAGTTCGAATCGGTCTCGATAAGCCGCATGACCCTCATGCGCCAAGGTCACCAAGGCAGGATCGAGGGCGCTGACAATCGCGTGGACGCTGCTGTATGCGGGGATTGGGAGCTTCCGCTCCCTTGCAATTGCCGCGACCCGTCGATGAATGGCGGTGACCGATGGCCGCGGTTTCTTTAGAAA
>NZ_JBAPRN010000042.1:0-9599 GCF_049281135.1 Mycobacterium sp.
CCGTACGGCTGCTCGATCAGATCGCCGCCAACCCGGAAGGCGCGGCGGTGTACTTCCAGGAACAGCCCTACATCACCGAATGGTTCACCGAGGAACAGGTCGCCGCGGTCCGTGAGAAGGAAACTCAGGTCTATGAGCATGTGCACGGTCTGATCGATCGTGGCATTGCCAGCGGCGAGTTCTACGAAAGCGACTCGCACGTCCTGGCGCTCGGCTACATCGGGATGACGCTGGGCGCCTACCGCTGGCTTCGGCCGAGCGGGCGCCGCAGCGCCAAGGAGATCGCCGCCGAGTTCAGCACCGCCCTGCTGCGGGGTCTGATCCGCGACGAGGCGGTCCGGGTGCAATCACCGCTGGGCGTCGGGACCGACATCGGTACAGCCGCCCGTCGTTCCTGAGCCGTCGCGGAGACTGATCTCCATGACTGACATGTTTCGGCTGGACGGAAAGGTCGCGGTTGTCACCGGCGGCGGCCGCGGCATCGGCGTGATGATGGCGCGCGGGCTGCTGCAAGCGGGAGCGACGGTTTATCTGTCCAGCCGCAAAAAGGCCGAGCTGGACGCCGCCGTCGCCGAATTGTCGGCGCACGGACCGGTAGAGGCCATTCCCGCCGATCTGGGCACTACCGACGGAGTGCAGGCGCTGGTTACCGACCTGGCCGAGCGGACCGACGAGGTCCACGCGCTGTACAACAATGCCGGCGCGGCATGGGGTGCGCCGTTGGGCGAGTTTCCGGAATCCGGCTTCGACAAGGTCTTCAACGTCAACGTCAAGGGTGTCTTCCTGCTGACCCGCGCGATGGTGCCGATGCTCACTGCCGGCGCGACCGACGGCGACCCGGCCCGCGTCATCAACACCGGCAGCATCGACGGGATCGTTCCGCCCGGGCGCGGCCGGGACAACTTCTCCTACAGCGCCAGCAAGGCCGCGGTCCACATGCTGACCCAGCACCTGGCCGGGGAGTTGGCGCCGAGGATTCTGGTCAACGCGATCGCGCCCGGGCTCTTCGAATCCCGGATGACCAAAGAGCTGTTCCGAGCAGGTTCGGACGCCGTCGGTTCGGGCTTTCCGCTCGGCCGCATCGGCCGGCCCGACGACATGGCCGGCATCGCGGTATTCCTGGCCAGCCGGGCCAGTAGCTACATCACCGGCGCGGTGATCCCGGTGGACGGTGGCGTCAGCATCATCCGCTGAAGGTAGTTGCGCGGCTGTCCCCCCACGCGGGAGGTGCCCCCACCTCATCGCGATGCGCGCTCTGCATCGTCGTCCGCTAGGCGGTCAACAGATTCCGCTCGAGAAACTCGAGTTGGTCGGCGAGCACGCGCTCGAAGGCATCGCCGACATAGATCTCGAAATGTCCTTCGGGGTAGCGCTTGATCTCACCGCGGGGTGCCGTGGCCGCGTAACGGCGGGTCGGACCTGATGGCGCGATCGTGTCGGTTTCGCAGACGCAGAACAGGATTGGGCAGGGCACCTTCGCCGCGAGCCGACCCGGTCGGTACGGCAAGAGCTTCAAGCCAATGCGCGCGGCGACCTCGTTGCGCAGCTCCACCCCGTCGGGCACCAGACCCAGGAAGCCGGGGTAGGCGTCAGGGGCGGTCATCAGCGCGACCTCGCCCGGAAGCCCGGCGGTCGGCACCATCACCGGCGTCCCGCCGAAGCGGGCGGTGATCAGGTCGCGCGCCGCCAGCGCCGTGAGGCGGGCACTGATCAGCGGGTCCACCGCACCCAGGGAGGCGACGCTGTCGGTGAACGGGCATTGCGAGACGACCGCCGCGATTCCTGGAAGCTTTGCCGCGGTGGCGATTACGTGACCGCCGCTGAACGAGGTGCCCCACAGACCAATTCGATTCGGGTCGATCCCGGGCAGCGTGCACGCATATGCCGCCGCAACCATCCAGTCCTGCAACTGCATTCGGATATCGAGAAGTTGCCGTGGCGCCCCTTCGCTATCGCCGAAGTTGCGGTAGTCGAACACCAGGCAGGCGTAACCGGCCTCGCAAAAGCGTTCGGCGTAGGCATCCAGTCGCATCGTGCGGACCGCGCCCAGCCCATGAGCCATCACCAAAAGCGGTGCGTCACCGTCGCTCGCCGGCCGGTACAACCACGCGCTGATCCGGTCGCTGCCGGAGTTGAACCAGACATCCGCACGCTGCATGACACTCATCCTGCATGGTGACTCGGCGATGTGATAGACCCACAGCATGGCCGCGAGTGTGCTGCAGCAGGTGTCGTCGCTGGTAGGGGCGAACTATGTCAGCACCGATCCCGACGTACTGGACGGCCGCAGCGTCGACCACACCGGCCGCTACCGGGGCCACGCGAGCGCCCTGGTGCGTCCGGGATCGGCCGACGAAGTAGCCGGCGTTCTGCGGCTGTGCCGCGATGCCGGAATACACGTGACGATCCAGGGCGGCCGGACGTCGTTGGTTGCCGGCACCGTACCCGAACATGACGACGTGTTGCTGTCAACCGAAAGGCTCAGCGCCATAGGCGATGTCGACACCGCAGAACGTCGTATCGAAGCCGGGGCAGGGGCCACCCTGGCTGCGGTGCAGCGCGCGGCCGACGCGGCCGGCCTGGTGTTCGGCGTCGACCTGGCTGCCCGCGACACCGCGACCGTCGGCGGCATGGCATCGACCAATGCCGGCGGTTTGCGCACCGTGCGTTACGGCAACATGGGCAACCAGGTCATCGGGCTGGACGTTGCGCTGCCCGACGGGTCGGTGGTACGACGCCACTCGCGGGTGCGGGCCGACAACACCGGCTACGACCTGCCGGCACTGTTCGTCGGCGCCGAGGGAACACTGGGCGTGATCACCGCACTCGACCTGCGGCTGCACCCGGATCCGCCGCATCGGGTGACCGCGGTCTGCGGCTTCGACGATCTGGCCGCACTGGTCGACGCCGGCCGGTTGTTTCGCGACATGGACGGCATCGCGGCGCTGGAACTGATCGACGGGCGGGCCAGCGCACTGGCCGAGGAGCATCTGGGAGTGGCCCCGCCGGTGCGCGGCGAGTGGCTGCTGCTGGTGGAACTGGCGGCCGACCTCGATCAGACCGAACGCCTGGCCGACGCGCTGGAAGGCGCGCAGACTTTGGGCGAGCCCGCGGTGGGCGTTGATCTCGCTGCGCAACAACGGCTTTGGCGGTCTCGTGAATTGTTGGCCGAGGTGGTCGGATTGTTCGGACCGCCGCTGAAGTTCGACGTGTCGCTGCCACTGTCGGCGATACCGGCGTTCGCCGACGACGCCAAGGCGCTGGTGCACCGGCATGCGCCCGACGCCGTCGGGGTGTTGTTCGGGCATATCGGCGAGGGCAACCTGCATCTGAATGTGCTGCGCTGCAGCGACGAGCAGGAGCGCGATCTGTACGCCGCGATGATGGACCTGATCGCGGAATGCGGCGGCAACGTCAGCTCCGAACACGGAGTCGGCAGCCGCAAACGCCGCTACGTCGGCATGTCACGCGGAGCCGCCGACATCGCGGCGATGCGAACCCTGAAAACGGCGTTCGACCCGACCGGCTATCTGAACGCCGCGGTGCTGTTCGACTAGCCGGGACCCTTGATGCCGACCGCGTGCCGCAGCTGGGCTAGGAACTCGTCAGCATCGTCGCTGCGGATCATGTAGTGCGAGAACGCGACTCGGATCGCGGTAGCCGCCTTGACCGCGGCATTCGGACCGGGGATCAACCGCTGCAGACCATCGCGCATCTGCGGGATGACGTTCGAGAACTGGCTGATGACATGTTCGGGCTCGATGTCGACCATCCGCACACCGGTGTAGGAATGCTGGTACTCGACGATGAACCGCAGCGCCGCGTCGAGCTTGTCGGTACCTTTGAGGCCGGCGGTCGCCCGGCCCATCCCGCTTTCGAATGTCTGCCGTTCGTATTTGGAGAATGCCGAAAGCAGGTCCTCTTTGGACGCGAACCAGCGGTAGAGCGTCGGCCTGGATACCCCGGCCTGAACTGCGACGTCGGACAGACTGAGCTTCCGCTTGCCGTTACGGCCGAGGACCTCGGCCGTGGCAGCAAGAATCCGCTGCTGCGTCGAGGCGTCGCCCTCGAGGGTCGGAGTCTGCTCCATACACCAAACTTTACAAAATAAACCCGAAGTGTCACGCTGTTTTCGTGTCACTGCCATGTTCCCCGGCCAGGGTTTTTCCGGCCCCGCCCGAGGTGGTCGACCACCAGAGTTTAGCCGGGCAGACCGAGATTGATCGGTGTCCGTGGTGAGCGAGTCCAGGACGGTTGTCATCACCGAAGCCTCGTCACCGGTCGGCTTGGCGACGGCGGCCCGGTTGGCGGCCAGTGGGGACCTGGTGTTGATGGGCGCCCGACGGACCCACATCTGCGAGGAATTCGCTGCCCGTCTTCGGTCCGAAGGCGCTGCGGTGTTCGCCGCCCACCTGGATCTCGCGGACCCGCTTTCCATCGATCGTTTCATGCAGGCCGCCAACTACCTGGTAGGTGCCGCCGACGCCCTGGTCAGCAGCGCCGGTATGGCCGACAGATCCTGGGTCGGCGCGCAACACCTTGTGGCGCAACTCGTTACGCCGATGATCGACAGCGGCCGGGGTGACGTGGTGCTGCTCAGCCCGGAACTGATCGGGGCATCGCCGGAGGGCGCGCATCGGATGCTTGACGCGTGGGTCAGTGGTCTGGACGCCGAGTTCGTCGGGACCGGAGTGCGAGCCTCGGTCGTGCGATCGACCGGGCATGTGCCGCCTGACGACGTCGCCCGCCTGATCGTCGCGGCCATCAGCGCATCGGATCGGATGCATCTTCGGGTCGTCGATGTCATCCCACCCGTCCCCGTCGGCGTCGAGATCGACGCCAGCGTGGTAAATCGCGGGAAAAGACTGCGCTAGCGTCGATCTCGACGCAAATGACTAAGACCCTGGCCGTCGGCGCACGAGCACCGACTGCTGAATACTGCCCACGGCGCCGGCCTCGTCGAACAGGGTGCCCACCGTGGTGCCGATCCCGTCCGGTCCGTAGTTGGTCTCGGCCCGGATCCCGACCCATTCGCCGTCGGGGATGCGGTGCACATGCACGACGAGGTCGTTGTTCAAGAACGTCCACTTGGTGATGTCGATTTTGGAACCGATGCCGTTGGCGCAGTCGGCGACCGCGAACAGCCGCTCCAACGGCGTCATCGTCTCGCCGTTGACCAGGTCGGCCGTCGGCTTGATCCAGGATTCTCCAGGGCCCTCGTTGAGCGGCTTGGTCAGCCAGCGCCAGTCCAGGCTGTGCACGTAGTTGCGATCGAAGTTCTTGGCGAGATCACGACTGCGCGCCTCGCTCCGCGGGGCCGGCAGCGCGGCGGCGACGTGTACCAGCTCGGTGGTGTCGAGCTGTTGTAGGCGCCACCCGGTGGCTCGTGCCGTCGGCCGGGGCTGACCGTCGGGGCCCACGGCCAGCGTCTCGGCGCTGATCAACTCGATCTGCTTACCGGGACGCTCGACTTTCGAGCGGACCCACATGTCGCCGTCGGCGGGCACCGGCCCCAATAGGTCGATGGCGACGCGGCTCAGCCGGGTGTCGTCGCGGCCGGCGCAGCGTTCCAGCGCGCGGACCAGAAGCGCCGACACCGGCGCGGCATGCTGGATGGCCGCCGTCCAGGTGCTGCGCACAAGGTCTGTGGCAGTGAACTTTTCGCCCAACGGGTCGGCGTCATCGACCAGCTCGTAATAGGAGTCTGTCATCCTTCACCTGTCGCGCCGGCGCCGGCGGCGGGAGTATCCACGGTCACCGTGTCGAGCCGGGACAGCCGGGTGCCGATCAGGCGCTTGGGATAGGCGTCGCTGCTCGACAGCATGAACAGCGTGCGGTCTGCGGATCCGCCGAGCATGCAGGCGATCGCCGCGCGATCACCGATGTCGATTCGATGCGTCACGTGCCCTGTACCACCGCTGCCTTCAATGCGCTCGAACTGGTGCGCCAGCGTCATCGCCGTCCACACGCCGCCCTCGGCATCCAGGCAGATGCCGTCCGGCGGCCCGTCCAGGCCATCGGCGAAGACTCGTCGATCGGACAGCGCGCCGTCGGCGCCGATGCCGAACGCGGTCAGACGTCGGCCGATCGACTCAGCGACGATCAGGGTCCGGTGGTCGGGGGTGATGGCCATGCCGTTGGGGAAGTCAAGGTCGCGTGCCACCACGCTGGCCCTGCCGTCGGGATCGACCCGCAGAACGACCCCGCCACTGAAGGCTTGCGACCCGATGTAGGCACGGCCGTGGCTGTCGACGACCATGTCACCGAGGTCGGCCGGCGCCAGACCGCTCAAATCGGCCACGGTGTCGACGGTTTCGCCGTCATAGCGCAGCAGCCGACGGTCTTCGGTGGACACGATCAGCAGCGAGCCGTCCGGCCGGAACCCCAGACCTGACGGCGAAACGCCGGGCAGCGCCAGCGTGGTCATCGATCCGCTCAGGGTGACGGTATGCACGGCTTCGCCGAGCATGTCGGAGAACCACAGCAAGCCCTCGAACCAGCGTGGGCCTTCGCCGAAGCAGAACCCCGTCGCCAGCGGGGTCAGTCCCTCAACCATTGCCGTCATCAAGGGCATCCAATTCTCGCGCGATCGCCTGGTGGTAGGCATCGATCTTGGCGGGGTTGACTTGCTGGAACAAGGCGTCGGGCAGCGGGGCGTGTTTGTACGCCTCGATGGTCATCGTGCGGGTGAACAGCGTGACCTCTTCGCCCGGCCTGCTGAACTGGTACTGGACCGTGATGCGTCCTTCCAAGCCGCCGTTGCCATCGCGGTGATGGCCAAGGGGCCCAACGGAACTGAACATCCACAGCTTGGGCCGCGTGGCGATCGCCAGATGCCAGGTAAAAATCCGATCGCCGTCGGGGCCGGACTCTTGCCAGGTGTCGCCCACCTTCAACGGCAGTTCCCCGGGCAGGTTCGTGATGTGCGCGCTGCCGGGATAGGTCTTGGGCCAGTTCGCCGGGTTGGTGACGAAGTCGTAGATGGTCTCGGGGGAGCGAGCGAAGGCCGTTTCCGAGCTAGTGGTCACGATGCCCAACTGGGTCGCTCCTTTCCGGCGGTGAACTGACCAGCCGGTTGCCCGGCTGGCTTTACAGATTATCGTATAAATGTCACGCGGTATTTTGCAGGCACGTCGTCGGCGCTCAGCTAAGGAAAGCGGCAGATGAAATTCACCATCACCTACCCGATGCACAGCCACCCGTACAACCCGGAATTGGTCATCGGTGACGGCATCGCCAAGGTGGCCGTAGCCGCCGAGGCTGCCGGTGTCCACGGCTTCGGGTTCACCGACCACCCTGCTCCCACTCAGCGCTGGCTCGAAGCCGGCGGACACGACACGCTGGACCCGTTCGTCGCGATGGGTTACGCCGCAGCCCGCACCACCACGCTGCGGCTCATTCCGAACATCGTGGTACTGCCGTACCGAAACCCGTTCGTAGTGGCCAAGTCTGGCGCGACGTTGGATCTGCTGTCCGGTGGCAGGTTCACCCTCGCCGTCGGCGTCGGCTATCTGAAGCGAGAGTTCGAAGCGCTCGGCGTCGACTTCGAGGAGCGCGCCGCACTGTTCGATGAGGCACTCGACGTGATCCGGGCCATCTGGACCACCGACGACGTTACCTTCGAGGGCACGCACTTCAGCGCCAAGGGGATCACCGCGCATCCCCGACCGCTGAGCGATCCGCATCCCCCGATCTGGATCGGTGGCAACACCGGGGCCGCCCGGCGGCGGGTCGCCGAGAAGGGTGATGGTTGGTGCCCGTTCGCGGCGCCCCCGCAGCTGGCGCAGACCGCGCGCACCGCGGCGATGGATTCGATGGAAGCGCTCGCGGACGGCATCGATGACCTGCGGCGCCGACTCGACAAGGCAGACCGGGACCCCTCGACGATCGATATCGTCTTCGGCAATTTCGAAGGGGGCAGCCCGGCCCACGATGACTTCAACGCCGATGCCTACCTGGGCGGGCTGGAACGGCTGGCCAAGCTCGGCGTGAACTGGGTGCAGGTGGGTCTGCCGGGCGACAGTCTGGCGCACGCCCTCGAAGTCCTCGACCGTTTCAAGATCCAGGTGATCGAGGCTTCGTGACGAGTGCAACGCTTTACAAGTTTTTGCGAGAATGTCATTCTCGCTAGGTGACAACAGACTCTGAGCAGACGCACTGGTCGGTCGCCGGCCTCCTCGACTTATTCGACGCACGCCCCGCCGACGACGGCCGTTTTGTCGCCGATACCGGCATCGCCGCCGAGGACGAACGTCAGGTCGTGGAAGGCACCCAGGTGCTCGCACAGGTGATCGTCGCGGTGGCCAAACGATTTCCGGAGAAGTCGGTGCGCTCGGTGCACGCCGTGTTCGCCCGCGCTGTGGTGGTCGGACCCCCGGTCGAGTTCGACATCGACGTCGTCGCCGAGGGCCGTTCGACGGCGACCGCGGTGGTCGGCGTGACGCAGGGCGGCCGGCGCGCCATCACGGTGACGACGCTGCTGGATGTGCCGTCCGACGACGTGATCCGCCACCACCTGCCGCGTCCCGACGTGGCCGCGCCCGCCGACGCCAATGACGGGGCGATGCCGATGGCCGGCCGGGAACTGCGACTGGTCGACGTGGTCGACGTCAACAGTCCCGACGAGGTCGGACCACCGGAGCTGTACGCCTGGCTGCACTATGACCCGATCCCGGCCCGCGACGACCTGGCCAAGGCGCTGATCGCGTACTTCACTGGCCACCTTGGCATTTCGACGACAATGCGCGCCCATGAGGGCATAGGTACCGCCCAGTCGCACCTCACGGTGTCGACGGCGCCGATGACGATCTCGGTGAGCTTCCACGAGCCGGTGTCGTGGACCGGCTGGCTGCTGTACACGCACGAGAGCACTCAGGTCGGTGCGGGCATGTCGTATGTCCGTGGCGCAGTGCACACCGAAGAGGGCGACCTGATCGCGTCGTTCGCCCAGGACGCGCTGATCCGCCCACTGCGTACCACCGACGCCGCGATCAAAACCGAAGCGCGGCTGTAACAGTCATGGATTTCGCATCCGTCGAACTGTCTCCCGACGACCGTGAATTCCGCGATCGGTTGCGGTCATTCCTGGTTGATGTCGTCACCGACGACGTGATCCGCCGGGACCGTGCGAGTGGGGAAAACTTTGATGAGGGTGTGCATTTGGCGCTGGGCGCCAAGGGCTATCTCGCATCCGATTGGCACGACGAATCCGACGGCGGATTCAGCGCGCTGCGCCGGCGCATCTGGGATCTGGAGATCGGTCGGTCGCACGCACCGTGGTTCCACTGGGGCACCACCGCCGTGGTCGCGAAAATGGTGCGCGAGTTCGGACCGCCCGAACTCACCGAAGAGGTGTTGCCCGGCGTGCTGTCCGGCGAGATCCGGCTGTGCCTTGGCTACACCGAACCGGAGGGCGGCTCCGATGTGGCGACGTGCAAAACCCGTGCTGTCCGCGAAGCGGATGGATCTAGCTGGGTCATTAATGGCTCCAAGATGTTCACGTCCAACGCGCACAACGCGAAGTACGTCTTCCTGCTGACCAACAGCGACCCGGATGCGCCAAAACACAAGAACCTGACCATGTTTCTGGTGCCGCTCGA
>NZ_JBAPRN010000043.1:0-7892 GCF_049281135.1 Mycobacterium sp.
AATCGACATCAATGTCGACAACTGCGCGATAGCGATCAGGGCAACCCCCGTCCGCGTGGGCCGCACCCGTTGTTCCCTGGCCTGGTCGTGCATTGCGTCGAAACGAACACTCGCTTGGTCGACGTCGGTTCCGCGGCAACGGATCCGAGCGCCGCGCCGATGGCTTCGAAGGATGAGGACCGGTGACTACACGCCCCGTACACGTTCCCGAACGGTTGGTCGTCGACTATGACGGGCTGGCCTCCGAGGAGACTGCAGCCGAACTCCTTGCGCGCGCCAGGGACTGGCAGGCCTTGGGTCCGGTCGTGTGGACTGACTCCAATCACGGCCACTGGGTGGCACTGTCCGCCGAGCTCAACCGTTACATCCTGTCCAATACCGACAAGTTCTCCAGCGCGAAGCCGGGCCAGGGCATCACCTTGACGAGATCAGAACGCGAACTGCACGTTCCGCTGGAACTGGACGGCGCCGAGCACCGGCGCTACCGCAAGGTGCTCACCCCGCTGTTCTCTCCGGCGCGGGTACGCAAACTCGAAGATCAGGTCCGAGAGCTTGCTGCAGGTCTCATCGACGGCATGCTGGCCAAGGATGTCACCGACATCGTCGCCGACTTCTCGCGCCCGCTGGCCAGTTCCATGTTCCTGGGCTTGGTGGACTGGCCGCTAGAGGACCGTCACGTCCTCGAGCCCATCGTCGAGCGCGAACTCAACGGTCGGCGTGGGGAGAGCAAAGAGGAGAAGGCCAAAACCAAGTCCGAGGCGGTTCAGGAGCTCGCTGCCTACGTGCGCGCCCGAGTAGCCGAACGTCAACAGAATCCCGCCGACGACATGACTACGGTGCTCATCAACGCCACCCTCGACGACGGCAGCACCATCCCTGAGTCACGCTTGATCCCGATGCTGGTCCTGCTGTGTCTGGCCGGGTTGGACACCACCCAAAGCGTGCTCTCGCGCTCGTTGGACTACCTCGGGCGCCACGAGGATGCTCAGGACTACTTTCGCTCCCACCTCGAAGCTCTGCCGGGGATGGTCGAGGAGTTGTTGCGCTGGAGCACGCCGGCGGTTCCCAACCGCACCGTCGTAGAGGATTGCGAGCTCGGCGGGGTGCAGATGAGGGCTGGGGACACCGTGCAATGCCTGCTGCAGGTAGCCAACCGGGATGAAGACGATTTCGATGCGCCATGGAGCTTCGATCTCGACCGGCCGCGCAACCGGCACGTGGCGTTCTCGGTCGGACCGCACACCTGCATCGGCTCGGGTCTGGCGCGGGTGATGCTCAAGACCGCCCTGGATGAATTTCACCGCAAGGTGGACCGTTACGAGGTCGTCGACTCCGAGTCGCACACCGGTGCGGTCTGGGGAATGCGCAGCGTTCGGATGACCTTGAGCGTCCACGAGGCAGCGGCGCTGTGACCGCATGCCTGCATGTGGAAACCGCTCGACGAGGGACAACCGAGCGCCCGCTGAGCCTGGCCACCCGGACCGTTCGGCGATGACGACCAGGGCGCGACTGCGGTTGCACGTGGTCGACAAGCGCACCGTCGCCGACGACGTCGTGCAACTCGAATTGGCCGACCCCTCCGGTGCCGAGCTGCCCGCCTGGCAGGCCGGAGCGCACATCGGCCTGTCGCTGACCGCCGAGTTGGTCCGCCAGTACTCCCTTTGCGGTGAGGTCGCCGACCGCAGCCGTTATCGCATTGCGGTGCTGCGGGAACCGCATGGTCGCGGTGGATCGCAGTACGTCCACGATCAGCTGGCGGTCGGAGACCTCGTCGAGGTCGCGACACCCCGCAACAACTTCGACTTCCACTCCGCCGAGCGGCACCTTTTCCTCGCCGGCGGCATCGGGATCACACCGCTGGTGGAAATGATGGCCGAAGCCGATCGCCAGGGATCGGAGTGGATGTTGGCCTACGGCGGACGCAGCGGCGGATCGATGGCCTACGTGCAGCAGCTCACCTCGACCTTCGGGGATCGCGTGCACGTCTACGAACAGGACGTGCACGGCGTGCTGCCGATCGCGCACCTGCTGGATGACCTCAAGTCCGGCACGCTGGTCTACTGCTGCGGCCCCGAAGGCCTGCTGGGCGCCGTGGAGCAGAAATGCGCCGAGCTCGGCGTACCCGACCTGCACGTCGAGCGGTTCACCGCCGTCGACGTCGCCGACCACGGCGGCGACCAGCCCTTCGACGTAGTACTCGCGCAGTCGGGGCTGACGCTAGCGGTGGCCACCGGCCAGACAATCCTCGAAGCCGTCGAAGAAGCCGGGATCCCGGTGGATTCGTCATGCCGGGAAGGCACGTGCGCCACCTGCGAGACCTTCGTGGTGGAAGGCGCTTGTGACCACCGCGATTCGCTTCTCTCCGACGAGGAGCGGCAGTCGAACAAGACCATGATGATCTGCGTTTCCCGCGCGCGAGGTGACCGGATCGTCTTGGACCTGTGAGTACGGACACCACTCCGTTCGCGGCCACCACCGCAGCGGTCGAGAGGGAACAGAGGTAGTAGCCATGGGCAGATTCAGTGACAAGGTCGCGTTCATCACCGGCGCCGCACGCGGACAGGGGCGATCGCATGCGGTCCGGCTGGCAGAGGAGGGCGCCGACATAATCGCTCTCGACATCTGCGCGCAAATAGCGACGGTGTTCTATCCGATGTCGACCAAGGAAGACCTCGACGAGACGGCTCGCCTCGTCGAGGCCTTTGGTGGCCGCATCGTCACCCACGTCGCCGACGTCCGCAGTCGCGACGACGTCGTCGCGGCCTACGACGCCGGCATCGCGGCGTTCGGGCATGTCGACTTCGTGCTGCCCAACGCCGGGATCATGCCCGTGATCCCGCCCGGTGATCAACCTCAGGCCTGGTTCGACGGCATCGACACCATGCTGACCGGCGTCTTCAACGTCTTGGACGTCACCGTGCCCGGGATGATCGAACGCGATCAAGGCGGTGCGATCGTCATCACCAGTTCCACCGCCGGTCTGAGCAGTTTGGGGCTCAACCTGCTGCCGGGGCAGGCCGCCTACGTGGCAGCCAAGCACGGCGTCGTGGGTCTCATGCGCCTGTATGCCCAGCAGCTCGGCAAGCATCGGATCAGGGTCAACACCGTGCACCCGTGTGGCGTGGACACCCCCATGGTCAGCAACGACGAGTACGCCGCCTTCGCGGCCGCCAACCTCGACATCGCCGCTGGGGATCGGTTCAACAACGCACTGCCCACACGCAAGATCGAGCCGATCGACATCAGCAACGCCATTGCCTACCTGGTCTCCGACGATGCGCGGTACGTCACTGGTGTGGCCTTCCCCGTCGACGCCGGGTTCCTCCTCAAATGAGACCGTGAATCCGCGGAGCTGGTGCCATCTTCGGGCCAGCGCCGCTCAACGATGCGCCCGCCGCGGCGCAGGACCGGTCGCATCGATTCGAGAGACGTTGTGTGACAACGGCTCCCGACAACTTGGAGGATGAACGTGACAACCGAGGCTTGGACCCTGCTTCCCAATCTGCCCCGCGTGGCCAGTCGCGACGCCGCGGCGGCCGAGCGGGAGGGCTGGACTGGCGTGTTGTTGGCGGATTCACAAAACTTGGCCGCTGAGCTGGTGGTCGAGATGGCGATGTGCGTGGCGGCCACGTCGCGGGTGATGGTGTCGCCGGGAGTGACCAACTCCGTCACCCGCCACCCCGCCGTGCTGGCAGGGGCCATGGCCACGCTGCAAGCCGAATCCTCAGGACGCATCTCCGTCGACATCGGACGCGGTGACTCGGCACTGGCGCATCTGGGCTTCGCGCCCATGGGAGTCAAACCGTTCGGTCGCTACGTGACGGCGCTGCGCACCTATCTGCGTGGCGGCGAGGTCGACTTCGACCCGGGCTTGGTTCCGGCGAACATCAAAGCGCTGGACACCTTGAACTTGGGGGAGGCCCCCAGCGCCAGCCGGCTGGGGTGGATCCGACCGAACTCGACCCCTGTGCCGGTGAACGTTTCGGCGACCGGACCGAGGGTGATAGCGCTGGGCGCGGTCCTCGCCGACGGCGTATCGCTGTCCGTGGGCGGCGATCCGGATCGGGTGGCCGCTGCCATCGACGTAGCTCGCACCGCCCGTGTCGACGCCGGCCTGGACCCCGACGGCCTCGCCATCGGTGCCTATCTCAACATCGCCGTCCACGACGACCTGGCCACCGCAGCGCACATCACCTCCGGCAAGCTCGCGAGCTTCTCCAGGTTCTCCGTCATGCACGGTGCGGTCACCGGCTTCGTAAGCAGTGACGACGACCGCAAGGAACTCTCCGATTTCCACGGCACCTACGACATGACCGCGCATGGCCGCTCCGATGCCAGCCACCTGACCGGGCTGTCGGTGGACTTCGCTCAGCGAAACGCCGTCATCGGATCCGCGCCGCAGGTACTCGAACGGCTCTGGGAGCTCAAGGAACTCGGGGTGTCACGGTTTCTGCTCACCGAGGACTTCGTGCGCACCGGCCCCTCGGGGGAGTCGCATTCTCAGATCGTCGAGGCCGTCCTTCCCGAGTTGCTGGGTTGGTCATAGCTTGCGCGCTACACAACCGGGCCGCCCTGCCTCGGGGCGCAAGACGGAAATCGGAATCGGGCTGGCGTCGCGAATGGGTCCAGCGCAAAACCCCGGGCCCCATTGTGGCGCGTGTCACCGGATGATAGCTTGATGAATCGACATTGATGTCGAATACACGACCGCGGCACAGCGGAACCGCAAATCGAGCCGTGGGCAATAGTGCCCAGTCACGCGCCGTCGATGGATTCGCGCGCCACATGTCTCACACCCCGATGGGGATCTCGGCGATTACGGAATGCGTCGGACGCAACGGAAGGACACTGACGGTGACTGAGCATCAGACCCACTACATCGACGGCCAATGGACGCCATCGAAGTCCGGCGAGACCATCGACGTCGTGTCGCCGCACACCGAACAGATTGTCGGAAAGGTACCCGCTGGTGGCGGCGCGGACATCGATGCGGCCGTCGACGCTGCGCGATCAGCGCAGAACGGCGAATGGGCCGCCACGACCGTGCAGGACCGCGCGACGGTCATCGCCGACTTGCTCGCCGCGTTCGTCCCCCGCGCCGAGGAGGTGGCAGCACTCCAGGTCACCGAAATGGGCTGTCCGGTCAGCCAAGCCCGCCCCGTCATGGTGGACCCGGCAATCGGGATCCTCGACTACTACGGCGGCCTGGCGGAGAACTACACAGATAGCGAGCGGCGCACCGGTTCTCACGGACTCACCAGTGTGGTGCATCGCAAACCGGTCGGAGTCGTGGGCGCCGTCATTCCATGGAACGCGCCGACATACCTAAGCATGCTCAAACTAGGTCCGGCTTTGGTGACGGGCTGCTCCATCGTGCTCAAGTCGGCCCCAGAAGCGCCGTTGTCGCTCCGTCCCCTCGCCGAGGCAGCAATGGCCGCCGGACTACCCGCCGGCGTCCTGAACATCGTTTCCGGTGGCCGTGACGCCGGGGAGCACCTCGTCAAACACCCCGGAATCGACAAGGTCTCGTTCACCGGCTCGGTCGCGACCGGACGACGCATCGCAGAACTGACCGGACCACGTTTCTTGCCGACCACACTCGAACTCGGCGGCAAGTCAGCAGCGATCGTCCTACCCGACGCCGACATCGAGTCGACGGTCGCGGGACTGGGTCTAAATTGCTTCGTGAACTCCGGGCAGGTCTGCGGGGTTGACTCGCGGGTACTCGTGCACCGGTCTCGCGCGAAGGAATTCACCGACGCCTTCGCCGCCATGGTCGGCGCATTGAAGACCGGCGACCCCGCTGATCCCGCGACCAACATCGGACCCCTGGTAACCAGCAAGCAACGGGATCGCGTCGAATCCTTCATCCTCGGCGCCAGCGCCGAAGGCGCACGCCTGATCACCGGCGGCGCACGACCGGCTGGGCTGACGACGGGATGGTATGTCGAGCCGACAGTGTTCGACTCGGTGACCTCCGACATGACCATCGCAAGGGAAGAGATCTTCGGACCGGTGGTGTCGATCCTGGCCTATGACACCGACGACGAGGCTGTCGCGATCGCCAACAGCACCGATTACGGTCTCGCCGGGTCGATATGGGCGACCGACATCGACCATGCACTGGCGTTGTCGAAGCGGATCACGACCGGAATCGTCGCCATCAACGGATTCGGCTGCCAATTCAACACCCCGTTTGGCGGCGTCAAGCTGAGCGGACTTGGCCGAGAGATGGGACCAGAGAGCCTGTCCGCGTACGTCGAATATCAATCCGTGTTGCTCCCTTTGGCGACCTGACACGTGATGGACCGACCACTCACATCCCGCCCGGCCCGTCGTCACCGCGACGTCGACGGCAGACACGGCCCCGCAAACGGGCGCTGTCGCAATCTGGCTCCGTCATCGGTGATCGCCACCGCCGCCGAGGACGTCTTCGCGATGGTCCAATCGAGCCACACCGGGTTCGCTCCGCAGAGAACGGCGCCGTTGTCGATGCTGCCGAGACAGATTGGGCCTGCAGTGGTGCGACCCGGCCACAGCACGCGCCAGTGTCGGGGCCCGCGGAACCTGCCGCATCTTTGGCATTCGACTTGCAGGCTCCCGGGTGGGATTACGGGAGGACCGCTTTGGTCGAACATCCGTACTCCAGCGGAACGGGATTGCCCCGCTGGAGTAGGGCGACCTACGAATCATACTGTGAGCCTTAGGAAGACGCGATGATTAATGCCGAAGATAATTCCTTGATGGTTCGAAAGGCCGACACGTCGCGCGCGCGTGCGGAGCGCGGCGACTCGAAGTCAAAGCGCACCCGTACGCGCATCCTGGATGCAGCCGCGCATGTGTTGAGCGTGCAGGGATTTTCGGGTCTGCGCCTCCAAGACGTCGCAGCTTATGCGCAGCTGCAAGCACCTGGGATCTACTACCATTTCTCTTCGCGGGAAGCCCTCATCGAGGAGGTCATGTTCTGCGGGATCAGCAGTCTGCGAAGGCATCTGCTGCAGGCGCTGTGCGATCTGCCACCACAAACGCCGTCGATGGGCAAGATCCTGGTGGCCGTCGAGGCGCACCTGCGCCACGTACTCGAACTCTCTGACTACGCCACTGCCTCGATCCGCAACGCCGGCCAGATTCCCGAGCATCTCCGAACGCGGCAGAAGGAGGAAGAGGCGGCATACGGCCGGATTTGGCAGCAGCTATTCACCACCGCAGCCGCTGGCGGCGAGATTCGGGATGACATCAACCCTGAGATGGCTCGTTTCTTTGTGCTGGGCGCCCTCAACTGGGCGGTCGAGTGGTGGGATCCGGAACGTGACTCGATTGAGGCCGTCGTCTCGACCGCCCAGGCTCTCGTCGGCAAAGGCCTCGCGCCGGAGTAGCGGCGCACACTCGCTGGCTGTCAGCCCGTGGTCATCAGCCGCGCCTACCAGATGCCTACGGACGGTTGCGAGCGGCGATGCGTCGAACGCACGCCGCTGGTCGCGTCGCGCCTATTGTCAAATTGATCGATAATGTAGATTATCCATGGTTGCTGAAGATCGTATACGTTGCGCTACTTCATCTTTCATGGCGCGCCCTTACATTCCCCGCGCGGTCGCCACCAGCACGGCAGGCGACTCGGTGGTCGACGATTCACCATCGACCGGCCTGCGTCTTAAATGAGCACCACCGTGCCGTTCTAGGATCCGCCACAAAGTTGAGAAAAACGCGTCCGCCATTTTGATGAGAATCCTGCAAACCTGCAGCTAGAGGCGTCGGCTTCCGCCATCAACTTTGAGAACCGACACCTGACAGCACGTGAACTGGGACAATGTCCTCGAACCCTTGGCGAGAAGGATTCGAGGACATTGTGTTTCGTACTGTAAATGATCAGCCGACGTTGTGGGATTCCATCC
>NZ_JBAPRN010000044.1:0-14969 GCF_049281135.1 Mycobacterium sp.
CGTCTGTCCAGGATAGGCGCGCTGAGCGCCGCGATCTAGCCGCGAAGCAAGCGGCGAGCTGCCGGTTTGGCGGCCTCGAGTGCGGTCACGTCGCCCGCGATACGGGACAAGATCAACGCTCCCTCGATCAACGAAATAACAGCAATAGCAATGCTTTTCGCTTCAGCCGCCGACCAGCCATCGGCGCGCAGTCGCTCTTCCACGGCTGCGCACCAGCCGGCGAAGGCACGTGCCGACGCATCGCGTACCAGTGTGCTGGCATTGACCGACTCGGTGGCGATTGGCTCAATTGGGCAGCCGTCACGCCGGTCCGCAGTCAGTCCGGCGGCCAGCAGCGCAATCCACCGATCGACGATGTCGGCGACCGGCCGGCCACCGGCCAAAAACCTACGCAGCAGTTGCTCGATGGCAACTCCGGTGCCGTCGACGACTGCGGCGGCCAGTTGCTGCTTTCCTTGCGGGAAGTGGTGATACAGCGAACCCGGCTTTACCGCCGCCTCGTCCAGGATCTGGTTGAGCCCGGTCGCTGCGTACCCCTGGCGGCGGAACAGGGTGGCCGCGGTGTCGATCAACGCGGCCCGGCTGCGGTCTGGTCTCGGCACACTGTTGACAATACTTGAGCAATCACTCAAGAATGCTGAGATGAGGCAGCTGACGTTCGAAGAGGCCGGCCGATACGGATGGCGCGACGTCGCCGACCCGGAGATCACCCAGCCGCAGCAAGCGTTGGTCCGACCGCTGGCGGTGGCCTGCTGCGACCTCGACGTCGCGGTCGCGCGTGGCGCGGCGCCGCTGCCGCCTGGATACGCGGTCGGACACGAAGGCATAGCGGAGGTTGTCGCGGTCGGTGACTCCGTGTCGGGGTTCAGGGCGGGTGACCGGGTGGTCGTGCCGTTCCAGATCAGCTGCGGGAGCTGCCGCGAATGCCGCCGCGGTGTGACCAGTTCATGCGGATCGCTCCCGTTGATGGCGATGTACGGGCTGGGCCCGCTGGCCGGCCTGGACGGTGGCGGATTCATGTCCGATGTGGTGCTCGTGCCGTACGCCGACGCGATGTTGGTTCCGCTGCCGCAGACCGTCGACCCGATCGCCGTCGCCTCGCTTTCGGACAACATCCCCGACGGCTGGCGCGCGATCGGCCCGTTCAGGGCCGAACTGGCCGGCCTCGAGCCGGTCGATCGCCGGGTGCTGGTGATCGGCAGGCTGTCGATCGGGATGTATGCGGCTGCGCTTGCCGCGGCACTCGGCTGGCACGTCGATTACGTCGACACCGACCCGGGCCGACTCGCCGCGGTGGAGAAACTCGGCGCAGTCGTTCACGACGCTGCCAAGCCGGACAAATCCTGGGACCCGTACCCGGTCACCGTGCACACCACCGGTGATCCGGCTCTGTTGACGGCGGCGCTACGCGCGACCTGGCCTGACGGCGTGTGCACCGACACCGGGATCTACTTCCAGCCGACCGTCGAGATGCCGATGCTGCGGACCTACACGCGCGGTGTGCGTTTTAACACCGGGCGGGTCAGCGCCCGTGCGGTCATCCCGGAGATTCTGGACGTATTGGCCGGTGGATGCGACCTGCTGCCGGTCGTCGACCGCGTCGTGCCGTGGGAGGACGCGCCATCGGCCTGGCCGACGATGGGCGGCAAGACCGTCTTCACCCGGATCTAGCCGGACGATCCTTCATGAGACAGCGGTGAGGGTTGTGAATTGTCGAGATGCACAACCCTGGATGCTCTCTCGCGACGAGACGGTCTAGGCGATGTCGCCGACGAAGACCGCGACCCGGCCGATCTGCTGGCGGGCGAAGAAAGGCAGCCCCGTGCCGTCGCTACCGGGAGGCAGCACCCGCGGGTTGGTGATGTGCACGTCCTTGCGGATGAAGTGCACGTCCGCTTCGCCCGCAGCCAGCACGTTTTTGACCCAATCGGTCTTGCCGTGGGCCAGTCCGATCGCCAGCACGTTGCCCTTGCGGTAGGCGGTGACGATGGTTTCGTACTGCTTGCCGGAGGTGCGGCCACGGTGCTTGATCACTGAGAATGTCGGAAGGTAGCGCGCGATCGGCTTGACCAACGGGTTGAAGTACTTGGTTTGGAAGTTCTCAAACCAGACCGGGAAGATCATCGGGATGCCCGGGGCGTTGTTGGGATGGTCCTTTCGGGACATGGCGACTCCGTTTTCGTCGGGTGCGGTCACACTACCGGTCCGATATGCAGTTGCTCTGCTCTGGGACAATGGTTGACGTGACTGTGATGGCGCGTATCGATCTGCGGGGCGCAGACTTGTCCACCGCCCGGCTGCGGGCGGCCTTGCCCCGCGGCGGAGTGGACGTGGAGGCCGCCCTGTCGACGGTGCGACCGATCGTCGACGCGGTCGCCGATCGCGGCGCGGAGGCCGCGCTGGACTACGGCGAATCGTTCGATGGGGTGCGCCCGCCGACGGTCCGAGTACCCAGTGCGGAGTTGGACGCCGCGCTGGCCGGTCTGGACCGCGATGTCCGGGCCGCGCTCGAGGTGGCGATCGAACGCACCCGCGCGGTGCATGCCGACCAGCGGCGGTCCGATGTGACGACGACGCTCGGGCCTGGCGCCACCGTCACCGAGCGGTGGGTTCCGGTCGACCGTGTCGGGCTGTACGTGCCCGGCGGGAATGCGGTGTACCCGTCGAGCGTGGTGATGAACGTGGTGCCGGCGCAGGCCGCCGGTGTCGGCTCGCTGGTGGTGGCCAGCCCGCCGCAGGCCCGGTCGCAAGGCCGGTTCATCGGCTCGCCGCACCCAACCATCTTGGCCGCTGCGCGGCTGCTCGGTGTCGACGAGGTATGGGCGGTCGGCGGGGCCCAGGCGGTGGCGCTGATGGCTTACGGCGGCGTCGACACCGACGGCGGTGAACTGCTTCCCGTCGACATGATCACCGGCCCCGGCAACATCTACGTCACTGCGGCCAAACGACTCTGTCGCTCGCGGGTGGGCATCGACGCCGAAGCAGGGCCGACCGAGATCGCGATCCTGGCCGATGACACCGCCGACCCGGCGCACGTCGCCGCCGATCTGATCAGCCAGGCCGAGCACGATGAAATGGCCGCCAGCGTCCTGGTGACACCCAGCGCCGAGCTCGCCGACGCCGCCGACACCGAGTTGGCCGCCCAACTGCAAACCACCGTGCACCGTCAACGCGTGACGACCGCGCTTGCCGGACGGCAGTCGGCTATCATCCTGGTCGACGACATCGACGCCGGTATCCGCACCGTCAACGCCTACGCCGCAGAACATTTGGAGATCCAGACGGCAGACTCGGACAAGGTTGCTGCCCAGATCCGTTCCGCCGGTGCCATCTTCGTCGGGCCGTATTCACCGGTCAGCCTCGGCGACTACTGCGCGGGTTCCAACCACGTGCTGCCCACCGCGGGCAGCGCCGCGCACTCCAGCGGCCTGTCGGTGCAGACCTTCCTGCGGGGCATCCACGTCGTCGACTACACCGAGGCGGCGCTCAAAGACGTTTCAGGGCACGTGATCACGCTCGCCGATGCCGAAGACCTGCCCGCGCACGGTGAGGCGATACGGCGGAGGTTCGAGCGATGACCAACCGGCCCTCGCTCGACGACCTCTCGCTGCGCCAAGATCTGCGCGGCAAGTCGCCCTACGGCGCACCGCAGCTGGCGGTGCCGGTGCGGCTGAACACCAACGAGAACCCGCACCCACCCAGCACGGCGCTGGTCGAGGACGTCGTCGCCTCGGTGGCCGAGGTGGCCGTCGACCTGCACCGCTATCCGGACCGCGACGCTGTGGCCCTGCGCGCCGACCTGGCCGCTTACCTCAGTGTGCAGACCGGGATCCGGCTCGGTGTTGAAAACCTCTGGGCAGCCAACGGATCCAACGAGGTTCTGCAGCAGCTGCTGCAGGCCTTCGGCGGTCCCGGTAGAAGCGCGATCGGCTTCGTGCCGTCGTATTCGATGCACCCGATCATCTCCGACAGCACCCGCACCGAATGGATCCAGACGGCTCGCGCCGCGGACTTCAGCCTCGACGCCGATGCCGCGGTCGCGGCGATCGTCGAGCGCCGGCCAGACGTGGTGTTCGTCACCAGCCCGAATAACCCTACAGGACAGAGTGTTTCGCTGGCTGACCTGCGACGGCTGCTCGATGTGACGCCCGGCATCCTGATCGTCGATGAAGCCTACGGCGAGTTCTCCGCGCAACCCAGCGCGGTCGCGCTGGTCGAGGAGTACCCGACCAAGCTCGTCGTGAGCCGCACCATGAGCAAGGCCTTTGCCTTCGCCGGCGGGCGGCTGGGTTACCTGGTGGCCACGCCGGCGGTGATCGAGGCGATGCTGCTGGTTCGGCTGCCGTATCACCTGTCCGCGCCCACCCAGGCCGCGGCCCGGGCGGCGCTGCGGCACGCCGACGACACGCTCGGCAGCGTTGCGACGCTGATCGCCGAACGGGAACGGGTGACAACGGCGTTGAGCGGCATGGGGTTTCAGGTCGTTCCCAGCGACGCCAACTTCGTGCTGTTCGGCCGGTTCGCCGACGCGCCCGCCACCTGGCAGCGCTACCTCGACGCCGGTGTGCTGATCCGCGACGTGGGCATTCCCGAATACCTGCGCACGACGATCGGGCTGGCCGACGAGAACGACGCATTCCTGGCGGCCAGCGCTGAGCTGGCTGTCACCGAGTTGGCCCAGCCCTTAGGAGCGTCATGACCGCCGGTCGCCGCGCACGCGTTGAGCGCACCACCAAGGAATCCGAGATTGTGGTCGAGCTCGACCTCGATGGCACCGGAGTCGTTCATGTCGACACGGGTGTCCCGTTCTACGACCACATGTTGACCGCGCTGGGCAGCCACGCCAGCTTCGATCTGACTGTGCGCGCCAAAGGTGACGTCGAGATCGAAGCGCACCACACCATCGAGGACACCGCGATCGTGCTCGGTCAGGCGCTGGGCCAGGCGCTCGGCGACAAAAGGGGCATTCGCCGGTTCGGCGACGCCTTCATCCCGATGGACGAGACGTTGGCGCACGCCATCGTCGACGTCTCTGGCCGGCCGTACTGCGTGCATACCGGCGAGCCGGATCACCTGCGGCACACAACGATTGCCGGCAGCACGGTGCCGTATCACACCGTGATCAACCGGCATGTGTTCGAGACGCTGGCGAACAATGCGCGCATCGCGTTGCACGTCCGCGTCCTCTACGGTCGAGACCCGCACCACATCACCGAGGCCCAGTACAAGGCCGTGGCCCGGGCACTCCGGCAGGCGGTCGAGACCGACCCCCGAGTGTCCGGTGTGCCGTCCACCAAAGGCACTCTGTGAGAAGTAAATCCGTGGTGGTGCTGGACTACGGCTCCGGCAACCTGCGTTCGGCTCAGCGTGCGCTGCAGCGCGTCGGCGCCGAGGTCGAGGTGACGGCCGACCTTGAAGCAGCCGCGGCGGCCGACGGGTTGGTGGTGCCGGGCGTCGGCGCGTTCGAGGCGTGCATGACCGGGCTGCGTGGGATCAACGGCGAGCGGGTGATCGCCGAGCGGATTGTCGCCGGGCGGCCGGTGCTGGGCGTCTGCGTCGGCATGCAGATCTTGTTCGCCCGCGGCGTCGAGTTCGGCGTCGAGAGCGACGGGTGCGGGCAGTGGCCGGGCGCGGTGACTAGGTTGGATGCGCCGGTGATTCCGCACATGGGATGGAACGTGGTCGCAGCCGCGCCGGGCAGTGCGCTGTTCAAGGGCCTGGACGCCGATGCGCGGTTCTATTTCGTGCACTCCTACGCCGCACAGCGGTGGGAAGGCGGGTCCGAGGCGCTGTTGACGTGGGCCACGCACGGGGTGCCGTTCCTGGCTGCCGTGGAGGATGGTCCGCTGGCCGCCACCCAGTTTCATCCGGAGAAGAGCGGGGATGCTGGAGCGGCCGTATTGAGCAATTGGGTTGAGGGGTTATGACGTGCCGTTGATTTTGTTGCCCGCCGTCGACGTCGTCGAGGGGCGGGCCGTGCGCTTGGTGCAGGGCCGCGCCGGCAGTGAAACCGAGTACGGCTCGGCGCTGGACGCTGCGCTGACCTGGCAACGCGACGGCGCCGAATGGGTGCACCTGGTCGACCTGGACGCGGCGTTCGGTCGTGGCTCCAATCGCGAACTGTTGGCAGAGGTCGTCGGCAAGCTCGACGTGCGTGTCGAATTGTCCGGCGGTATTCGTGACGACGAGTCGCTGGCGGCCGCGCTCGCGACCGGCTGTGCCCGAGTCAATCTCGGGACGGCCGCGCTGGAAAACCCGACGTGGTGTGCCCAGGCGATCGCCGATCACGGCGACAAAGTCGCGGTAGGTCTGGACGTGCAGATCGTCGACGGTGATCACCGGCTGCGCGGCCGCGGCTGGGAGACCGACGGCGGCGACCTGTGGGAAGTGCTGGAACGCCTTGACGGCGAAGGCTGTTCGCGGTTCGTCGTCACCGACGTCACCAAAGACGGCACGTTGACCGGACCCAATCTCGACTTGCTGCGCACCGTCGCCGAGCGCACCGATGTTCCGGTGATCGCCTCCGGTGGTGTGTCCAGCCTCGATGATCTGCGTGCCATCGCGACGCTGACCGCCAGTGGCGTGGAGGGCGCGATCGTCGGTAAGGCGCTTTACGCCGGACGATTCACCTTGCCGCAGGCGCTGTCAGCGGTGGCGGGTTAGGGCCGCAATGGATCTCGACGCGCTGGTGGCCGAGGCGTCGGCGATCCTGGACGTCGCCGCGAAGCCTTTCGTCGCCGGCCATCGAGCGGATTCCGCGGTCAGCAAGCGAGGGGACGATTTCGCCACCACGGTCGATCTGGCCATCGAACGCCAAGTGGTCGACGCGCTGGTGTCGGCGACGGGAATCCCGGTGCACGGCGAGGAGTTCGGTGGCGCCGATCTCGACTCGCCGTGGGTCTGGATCCTCGACCCCGTCGATGGAACGTTCAACTACGCCGCCGGATCGCCGATGGCCGCGATACTGCTGGGCCTGCTGCACGACGGCGATCCAGTGGTGGGGTTGACCTGGTTGCCGTTCATGAACGAGCGCTACGCGGCGGTGTCGGGCGGTCCGGTGATGAAAAATGGTGTGCCGCAACCACCATTGGCTCACGCCGACCTGAACCACGCGATCGTCGGTGTCGGAACCTTCAACGCCGACTCGCGCGGCCGGTTCCCCGGGCGCTATCGGGTGGCGGTGCTCGAAGAGCTCAGCCGGGTCTCGTCGCGGATGCGGATGCACGGTGCCACCGGCATCGATCTCGCCTATGTCGCCGACGGGGTTCTGGGCGGCTCCATCAGTTTCGGTCATCACGTGTGGGATCACGCCGCCGGTGTGGCGCTGGTCCGGGCCGCGGGCGGCGTCGTCACCAACCTGGCCGGCGACGAGTGGACCCCCGCTTCGCGCTCGGCATTGGCCGCCGCCCCCGGCGTGCACACCCAGCTACTCGAGATGCTGCAAACGGTAGGACTGCCGGATGAGTACTGAATCCAGTTGCGGCACCAGCCTTGCCGTGCGTGTCATCCCATGCCTGGACGTCGACGCCGGTCGAGTGGTCAAGGGCGTCAACTTCGAAAACCTCCGCGACGCCGGCGATCCGGTGGAACTCGCCGCCGCCTATGACGCCGAAGGGGCCGACGAGCTGACCTTTCTCGACGTGACGGCGTCGTCGTCGGGACGGGCCACCATGCTCGAGGTGGTCCGCCGCACCGCCGAGCAGGTGTTCATCCCGCTGACCGTCGGCGGTGGTGTGCGAACGGTCGCCGACGTCGATGTGCTGCTGCGGGCCGGAGCCGACAAAGTATCGATCAACACCGCCGCGATCGCGCGACCGGAACTGCTGGCCGAGATGGCGGCCCAATTCGGTTCGCAGTGCATCGTGCTGTCGGTCGACGCCCGGACCGTGCCGGCGGGCTCGGCACCCACGCCATCGGGCTGGGAAGTGACCACCCACGGCGGACGGCGCGGCACCGGCATCGACGCCGTCGAATGGGCGGCCCGCGGCGCCGAGCTGGGTGTCGGGGAGATCCTGCTCAACTCGATGGACGCCGACGGCACCCGGGCCGGGTTCGATCTGCCGATGCTGCGGGCGGTCCGGTCGGCGGTGACAGTCCCGGTGATTGCCAGCGGCGGCGCCGGCTCGGCCGACCATTTCGCGCCGGCGGTGGTTGCGGGCGCCGATGCGGTGCTCGCTGCCAGCGTGTTCCACTTCCGGCAGTTGACCATCGGCCAGGTGAAACAAGCCATGGCCGCAGAAGGGATCACTGTGCGATGACGCTTGATCCCGATATCGCGGCACGACTCAAGCGCAACGCCGACGGCCTCTTCACCGCGATCGTGCAGGAGCGCAGCAGCGGCGACGTGTTGATGGTCGCGTGGATGGACGACGAGGCACTGGCCCGCACACTGGAGACCCGCGAGGGCACCTATTTCTCGAGGTCCCGCGGCGAGCAGTGGGTCAAAGGCGCCACCTCCGGCCACACCCAGCGGGTGCACTCGGTAAGGCTGGACTGCGACGGTGACGCGGTGCTGCTGGTGGTGGACCAGGTCGGCGGCGCATGTCATACCGGCGACCACAGCTGCTTCGATGCCGACGTGTTGCTGGAACCGGACAGTTAATTCAGTTTCTGAAATACATAGTCGTAATCGCCGCTGTTGCACACGCGTCAGTTGTCTGGTCGCCGACACGCCGGCAAACGCGCGACGATCTGCATCGATGTCACCGCGAACTGCCAGCAGTTTTGCTAGCTTGCAGACAACAAAAGCACGGGGGAGAAAGACCATAAGTTCAGGGGCGGGATCACCGACGGCGCTTTCACGCGTCCTCCGTATCGCCGCGGTCCCCACCGCGGCGTTCCTTGCGTTCGCCATCTGGTGGCTCGCGGGATGGGGTGGCCCGTCAACGATGCGCGTGCTGGTAGTCGTTGGAGGGCTCGGATTCCCAACGTTCGCCGCAGTGAGCGCTGGGTTTGCCGCCCAACGAACCCACGGCCGACATCGACGGGCGTGGGTGTACATGACCATCGGGCTGGCCGCCTGGACGCTTAGTGAGTTCGTGGTGATTTATCACCGAGTCTGGATCGGTAGTGCCCGCCCCTTGTACCCATCGGTGGCAAACGCCGGGTTCTTGCTATTTCCGCTGGCAGCCTGCATAGCGCTGCTGGTCTTTCCGGCCGGTAATCCGGGCAGCAATAGGTTCCGGATTGTGTTGGATGGCGCAATCGTCGCCACAGCGCTCTTCGTCGTGGCCTGGGTGGTGGTGCTGCGCCAGGCGTACGCCGCCACAGGAGTAAAAAACTCCGCCGCGATCGTGTCGCTGGCCTATCCGGTGTTCGAGGTCTTGACCGTCACCGTGGCGGTTTTGGTGCTCGCCCGAGCGCACGCCCGTTGGCGTGTGATGGTGAGCCTGGTGACGATGGGCCTGACAATTATCGCCACGTCCGGCGCCGCGTATGAGTACCTGTTTGCGCATAACAAATACGCCTTTGACAACCCTGTAGGTCTCGGCTGGTCGGCGGGGGTGGTGCTGGTGGGAATCGCCGCGCTCACCTGTCCGCGGGAGCTGCCCGACGCGCGGCCGGACCCGTCGGCCTCGGTGACCCCGATCTCGTCGTGGCTGCCCTACATTTCCCTGGCCATCGCCGGTGGCCTCGAACTCGTCGCGTTCCGCAGCATCTTGAAATCCGACCCCGCGTTCGCCGTAGTGCCGTGGCTGGTAGTCGCCGTGCTGGCCCGCCAATTCATGGTGGTCGCCGAAAACCGGCGGCTTGCGCACAGCGTGTCCCATCACGCGCTGCGCGACCCACTGACCAACCTGGGCAACCGAGTCTTGTTCCGTGACCGGCTTGACCACGCGATCCAGCTCTATCACCGCGACCAGCGTTCCGTCGCAGTCCTTTCCATTGATATCGACGACTTCAAACTGATCAACGACAACTTGGGCCATGCCGCCGGCGACGCGCTACTGGTGCAAGCCGCACAACGACTGCTCAGCTGCGTGCGTAGCGGTGACACCGTGGCGCGACTCGGCGGCGACGAATTCGCGGTACTCATCGAGGACGCCGGGGAGAATGCGCATCTGATCGTCTACCAGATCATCGAGGCGTTCGAGCGACCGTTCAGCGCTGGCGGCGAAGTCATCTTCATGCGACCCACGGCAGGACTCGCGGTCGCCGGCCTCAACGACCCGGAACTGCGCGCGGCCGATTTGCTCAAACAGGCTGAGAGTGCAATGGCTTCGGCCAAACAACTCGGCGGTGGCCTGCAAACCTTCAGCGCCGACACTCATTTCAGGGACAATGCACTGGGACTTTCCGCAGCCGATATTCATCTGTCACGGGGCGGATTGGTTGAGGTGCGGCTGCTGAGCGACCTGCGCCAGGCCATCAGTCATCGTGCGCTGACCGTGCTGTACCAGCCGAAGGTAGACCTGCAGACCACACACGTGGTGGGCGCGGAGGCACTGGCTCGGTGGCCGCATCCGGTATTGGGAATGGTGCTGCCTCACCAGTTTCTGCCGCTGGTGCGCCAGCACGGCCTGATGCGCACTTTCACCGATGTCGTCTTGGACCAGGCACTCTGCGACGCCGCGCAGTGGCGGCGGCGGGGGATAGACGTACCAGTCGCCGTCAACCTGTTTCCCCCACTGGTCGGAGACATCAATTTGCCGGGCCATATCTTTGATGCGTTGGAACGACACGAGTTACCGGGCGACTCGTTGATCGTCGAAATCACCGAAGACCTGCTTCTGGATGACATCGACCGGACACGGAAAGTGCTGGAAGCGCTGCGGGAGCGCAGTATTCAGGTTGCGCTCGACGATTTCGGCAGCGGGTATTCGGCCTTGACCTACCTGCGCAAGCTGCCTATCGATGAAGTCAAGGTCGACTACGACCTGATTGGGCACGTCCTGGCCGATCCGCGCGCCGACGCAATTGTGCGGGCTGTCATCCACTTGTCGCACGCGCTGAATGTGACAACCGTTGCCGAGGGCGTCGAGAACGCGGAAACCGCGACGTGGTTGCGGGACCGGGGATGCGAAGTCGGGCAGGGCATCCTCTACAGCCCGCCCATCACCGGCCAGGCGGTGATGGAGCTGCTCTCGTCGTCGCCGGCAGCGAGATGATCTAGGCGGTGGCTTCCAGTCCGTTGGCCGCGGCTACCGCCGCGCGCGCCCACTCGTTGTGGTGTACGGCGGGCGCAATCCGCTCTTTGCGGATCAGTTCTGCGTTGACGCGAGTTCCGCCGGTGCCGTTGGTCATGATTGCCGGCGGCCGAAAAGCGAAGGTGTGGTTGGCGGTATCGACCGCCAACAGGCCGTCAATATCGGTGAACCCGTTGGCGCGCATGGTGTCTTCGGCCCAGCGGGCCGGCGTGCGACCGGAGAAATCGTCGACATAGGCGACCCAGAGGTGCACGTTGTGTCGGGTGTACAGCTTCGACAGGGCGCCCTCCACTGCGGTACGCCCCATGGCGGTCAGCTTTTCGGAGGGATCGGTGATGTACCGGGTCAGCTGAACGGGCGTCGCGGCGCCAGCGGCCGACTCGGTTGCCCTGTGCCGCAGGACGTTTACGCCGATCAGCCCTGCCAGCGTCAGCAGGACCAGGGTCGCGACAACGGACAGCAGCACCGCTGGCCGCACTCTGCGGCGCCCGGGCTTGGCCGGTGCGGCCTGCGTCGGCACGGAGACCTGCCGGGTGGGGCTGCCGGCCGCGGCGCCGGCGACGGTGTCGGCCACACCGACACCCGGTCGGCCGGTCAGGGCAGTCGCGAATTCCGAACAACTCGAAAAGCGGGTCGCAGGATCTTTCGCCAAGACTTTGGAGATGGCGGCGTTGAGGTCGACCAGGTCGGGCCGTCGCTCGCCGATCAGGGGCGGTGGCGCTGAGAGGTGCTGGGAGATCACCACCGCCGCGTTGGAATTGTCGTAAGGCGCTGCTCCGGTGAGCAGATGAAAAGCGGTGCAGCCCAATGCGTATTGGTCGGCTCGTCCGTCGATGCCTTTACCGAGGAGTTGTTCGGGCGCGGCGTAGGCCGTCGTTCCCATCACCATGTTGGTAGCGGTCAGACCGCTGATGTCGCCGACCTGTCGGGCAATGCCGAAGTCGGCCAGCATGATCCGCCGTCCCTTGCCACCAGTTTCGGCCAGCAGGATGTTGGCGGGCTTGATGTCGCGGTGCAGTAATCCGCGTTGATGTGCATAGTCCAGCGCGTCGGCGACGGCGTTGATGGTGTCGAATGCGAGCGCTTTCGGCATTCCGGAGGGATACCGGCCGCGCAACAGTTGGGCGGCGTCGGTTCCCTCGACGTAGTCCATCGACAGCCACAGCTGTCCCTCGAATTCACCGCGGTCGTGCACAGCGACGATGTGGGGATGCCATAACTCGGCAGCGATTTCTGCTTCGCGGCTCAACCGCTGCCGGTACTCGGAGTCCGCGGTCAGCGCGGCCGGCAAGACCTTGAGGGCGTCGCGGCGGGGCAGCCGTGGATGCTGCGCGAGATAGACCTCGCCCATGCCGCCGGTTCCCAGCCGCCGGATGATGGTGTATCCGGCGAACACGTCCCCGTTATTCAGCGGCATGACAGCATGCTACAAACGCGACCGTCCCCTACGAGCGCAGCGGCTGCCAATTGGGGATGTGTCGCCTACATGAACGTTGCTAGCCTACGGTCTCCATTGATTCCCCGTGGCCAGGTAGGCCTTGAGTCTGAGGTTTGTAGTCACACTGGGTACGGATGCCATGCCCGTCCACGTTGCCCCAGTCGACCTTTGCTACATCCGCACGGTCGCAGGTCAGCGTGAAATAGATCGCAGTTCGCTTGCTGCTCTCGGAAGTGCGTACCGGACCCCGCACCGTGACTGTGCCGCTCTGGAATTGCGGATCAGCGAATAGCGCCCTCCACATCTGCGCGGTCGGCGAGAACAATTGGTCATCCGCCGCGGTCTCCTTGTGAAAAACCGTGCCGCTGGGCTCTTGGACGGTGTAGTTGATGGTGCAGGTCGTCCGCCCGGTGCACACGACGTCCGGCGAGCCCTCGATCTGCGTGGCAAATCGGTTGCCTCCGACCGCTTCTTGGACAAGCTTCGCTACCTCACTATTGCCCACGGTGAACGATTGGGGAGCGGAATAACGAGGCGGGGACGAGCACCCGACCAACAACGCGAGTGCCGCAACGGATAGCGACACTTCGCCGACGCTACGGTTTGCCATTACGAGAGAATATGGATTCCTCGAATGGGGGATAAGGACTGCGCGGAGTTACTTACGGGATTTTAGCGTCTGCAACGCCTTGTCGGCGTGAGTGTCCATGCTCAGTTCGCTGGAGATCACATCAAGCACCTTGCGATTGGTGTCAATGACGAAGGTGGTGCGTTTGACCGGGATCAGCTTGCCCAAAAGCCCGCGCTTGACCCCGAATTGGTTCGCGATCGCGCCGTCGGTGTCGGACAGCAACGGGTAGTCGAAACTCTGCGTTTCGGCGAATTTCGCCTGCTTTTCGACGGGATCGACGCTGATGCCGACGCGGCTTGCTCCGACGGCCGCGAACTCTTGAGCCAAGTCTCGGAAGTGGCAGGCTTCCTTGGTGCACCCTGGCGTCATCGCTGCCGGGTAGAAGAACAACACGACAGGCCCGTCGGACAGCAGCGCGCTCAGCTTGCGTGGGGTGCCAGTTTGGTCGGGAAGTTCGAAGTCAGCCACGGTGTCACCGGTTTTCATGGCCGTCACGCTACGCCAGTGCGATCGGAGTCGATCCGCCATCTGGGAAGATGGCTGGGTGCAAGCCAACCTCGCCGCCGCCACCACGTCGCGGGAGCATTTCCGCGCGCTGGCCGCCGAGCATCGGGTGGTGCCGGTGACCCGCAAGGTGCTGGCCGACGCCGAGACTCCGCTGTCGGCGTACCGCAAACTCGCCGACAACCGGCCCGGCACTTTCCTGCTCGAGTCGGCCGAGAATGGTCGGTCGTGGTCTCGGTGGTCGTTCATCGGTGCCGGCGCGCCATCGGCGTTGACGGTGCGTGACGGCCAAGCGGTATGGCTGGGCGCGGTGCCGCACGACGCGCCGACCGGCGGCGATCCGCTCCAGGCGCTGCACGAAACGCTGGAGCTGCTGGCCACGGCCGCGCTGCCCGGTTTGCCGCCACTGTCCGGCGGGATGGTCGGGTTCTTTGCCTACGACCTGGTGCGACGGCTGGAGCGGCTGCCGGAGATCGCCGTCGACGACCTCAACCTGCCGGACATGCTGCTGCTGTTGGCCACCGATCTGGCGGCCGTCGACCACCACGAGGGCACGATCACGCTGATCGCCAACGCGGTGAACTGGAACGGCACTGACGAACGTGTCGACGAGGCCTACGACGACGCGATCGCGCGATTGGACGTGATGACCGCCGCGCTGGGGCAACACTTGCCGTCGACCGTGGCGACGTTCACCAGACCCGAGCCGGTCCACCGTTCCCAACGCACGATTCAGGAGTACGACGCGATCGTCGACCGTCTGGTCGGTGAAATCGAGCGCGGCGAGGCATTCCAGGTGGTGCCGTCGCAGCGTTTCGAGATGGATACCCACGTCGAGGCGATCGACGTGTACCGGATGCTGCGGGTGTCCAACCCCAGCCCGTACATGTATCTCCTGCATGTCCCGAATGATGAAGGGGGAACGGCATTTTCGATCGCCGGTTCCAGCCCGGAAGCACTCGTGACCGTGCAGGACCGGTCTGCGACGACGCACCCGATCGCTGGAACCAGATGGCGCGGTGACACCGATGAAGAGGATCAGCTGCTGGGAAAGGAGCTGCTGGCCGACGAGAAGGAACGCGCCGAACACCTGATGCTGGTCGACCTGGGCCGCAACGACCTGGGCCGAGTGTGCGTGCCCGGCAGCGTTCGGGTCGAGGACTACAGCCACGTCGAGCGGTACAGCCACGTCATGCATCTGGTCTCCACGGTCACCGGGATGCTCGCGGAGGGGCGCACCGCCCTGGAC
>NZ_JBAPRN010000045.1:0-1827 GCF_049281135.1 Mycobacterium sp.
CGCGTCAGGGCGGCGCGGTGGTGGCGACCAACCGAAACACGCTGTTCCGCTTCACTCCGGCTGGGGCGTCATGATTTCGTGGGAGAGCGTCAAGATCCCGACCGACCTGCCCGAGGTGCACGATGAAATCAGCTACCAACGGGTGGTGATGAACTCCGGGTCCACCTGGGACTACACCCCGGTCCACTTCGACCCGTACTACGCCGAAAAGCAAGGTCATCCAGGCATTTTCGTGAACACCATGCATATCGCCGGTTTCGCCGACCGCATCGCGACCGATTGGGCCGGCCCGCAGAGCCGGGTGGTGCGCCGAAAGATGAGGCTCGCCGGATCGATCTACGCCGGCGACTCGATGGTGGGCCGCGGCCGAGTGGTGGCCAAACCGGCGCCGGGACTGGTCGACCTGCACATCGACGTCACCAACCAGCGCGGCGAATTGTGCTGTCCGGTCGAGCTCACCTTGCAATTGCCCGGGTAGTTGCGATGGCCGACGGCTTGGACGAACGGCATCTGGCGGTCTGCCGACGGTTCGGCGAGTCGGTGCGCGCGGCGAACGGGCGACGGGAGCGCCCGTCGCCCTGCGATGCTTGGGATGCCAGGGGAGTGCTGGAGCATGTGATCGGCTTTCACGATGTGCTGCTGCTGCGACCGCTCGGGCTCAAGCCGAACCGCCCACGCGACGATCCGCAGCGGCGATGGGAGCGGACCTACGACCAGCTGGAAATGGCGTTCGAATCCGATATCGGGCCGGACGCCACGGCGGTCGTGCCTGCGAGAAAGACGCCTCCGGAGGCTTGGGTTGATGCGGGACTCACCGCGCTGGCCGAAGGCGGCCCGGACGCCATCCGGATCGAGTCGCTGTTCGTCGGCAATAGCCTGATCGCCGCCGAGCACGATGGCCGCTCGCGACGTGAGGTGATCGACGATGCCCTGGCGAGCCTGCTCAGTCCCAGCAGGTAGGCGTAGTGGCTATTCGGACAGCGGTGGCATGGTGCCTTTGCTGATCACCGACTGCAGCTCGACATACTCGTGCAGCCCCTCCGGGCCGAACTCGCGGCCGATGCCCGACTGCTTGAAACCGCCGAAGGGACTACCGATGTCGAGCGTGTACATGTTGATGCCGTAGGTGCCGGCACGCACGCTCGAGGCGACGTCGAGGCCGTGCGCGATGTCGGCCGTCCACACGGAGCCGGCCAGACCGTAGTCGCTGTCGTTGGCGATGCGGACCGCGTCCGCCTCGTCGCGGTAGGTCAGCACACTGAGCACCGGACCGAATATTTCCTCGCGGGCGATACGCATGTCGTTAGTGACGTCAGTGAACAGCGTCGGCCGTACGTACCAACCGCGGTCATGCGGTGCGTCCTCGCCGCCGAGGACCATCCGGGCGCCCTCTTTCACGCCGGACCGGATGTAGTCCTGAACCCGGGCTTGCTGCCGCTGGGCAACCAGCGGCCCGACGTCGGTCGCCTCGTCGGTGGGGTCACCGACCTGCAGGCCCGACATCATCTCGGCCAGCGCGTCGACAACTTCATCGCGGCGCCGCGCGCTGACCAGGATGCGGGTCTGAGCTACGCAGGCCTGCCCGTTGTTCATCAGGCTCGCGGACTTCAATTCCCGGACCGTCTTGCCGATGTCGGCGTCGTCGAGAATGATCGCCGCCGATTTGCCCCCGAGCTCCAGGCTCACCCGCTTGAGTTGCTCGCCGCACAGCGTGGCGATGCGGCGTCCGACCGCGCTCGACCCGGTGAAGGACACCTTGTCCACACCCGGATGGCGCACCAGCGCCTCGCCGACATCGGTGCCGCCGGGAAGAACGGACACCGCCCC
>NZ_JBAPRN010000046.1:0-7471 GCF_049281135.1 Mycobacterium sp.
GGCACGGGCCAGCAGATTGACCGATGCGACGCCGTCGGCCAATGCGTGGTGGATCTTGCCGATCAGAGCGAAGCGTCCCCCGGACAGGCCCTCGGCGACGTGGAACTCCCACAGCGGCCGGCTGCGATCCAGCGGCGTGGACGCCACCTCGCCGACGACGGCGTCGAGCTCGCGGCGCCCACCGGGTGCGGGCACCTGTACCCGGTGCAAGTGGTAGTCCAAGTCGACATCGCAGTTCTCCAGCCACATCGGATGGTGCAGCCGCCAGGGGATGTCAACGAGCTTGTAGCGCAACGGTTCCAAGAGATGCAGCCGCCGGCGAAGGTGGCGCCGAAAGGCATCGAAGTCAAAGTCCGTTCCGCCGTCGGAAGGATCGATGACCGCGACCTTCAGCGTGTGCGTGTGCAGGTTCGGCGTCTCGCTGTACAGCAGCATGGCGTCCATGCCGTTGAGTCTTTTCACGCCCACCTCCGTGCCGACCTGTTCATGCAAGCACCAACGAGATGGCGTATTCGCCGAAATCGCAGATTCGCCGCCGGCAGCTCAGGACCCGGACATCAGCCCAGGATCGGAAACCGGCGCTGCTTGGCCAACCGGTCCAGCGCGGCCTGCATCACCGAACGGACGTACCCGTCCACCTCGGCGACGTCGGGGTCATTGCCGAATCGCGCGGCGATGTCGATCGGCTCGAGGACCTCGGTGACAACTTTCGATGGCAGCGGAACGTTCGGGGGGAGGATCACGCTCAAGCCGAACGGGAAACCGAAGGTCACCGGCAAGATGTCCACTCGAGCCTTGGTCAGACCGAGTGTGCGGGCCAACCAGTTGCCGCGGGTCAAGAACAGCTGGGTTTCCTGCCCGCCGATCGAGACCGTCGGCACGATCGGCACGCCGGCTTCGATGGCGGTCCGGACGTAGCCGGTGCGGCCGTTGAAGTCGATGGTGTTCTCGCTGAATGTGGGGCGGTAGGAGTCGTAGTCGCCGCCCGGGAACACCAGCACAACCGCGCCCGAATGCAGTGCCACGGCAGCATTCTCGCGGCTGGCCTCGATGACGCCGAGGCGACGCAACACTCCGTCCAACGGACCCATGAAGATGCCGTAGTGGCCGAGCGTGTAGACGGGTCGGTCGTAGCCGAATTCGTTGTAGAAGGCCGGCGAGAAGATGAAGACGTCGGGAGTCATCATCCCGCCGGAGTGATTGGACACCACCAGCGCTCCACCCGATCGCGGAATGTTGTCGATGTTGCGGACCTCGGCGCGGTGATACCGCTTGATCAACGGTCCGACGGTTTGTGCGACTTGCTTGGTGAATTCCGGATCCCACTTGGCCGTCTCGCGATTCTTCGGCGCTTTCGCCATGTCTGAGCCCTCGCGGTTGCCGGTCAACGTTAGCAGCATGATACTCTCATTTTCAGAGAATGTCATATCCGTTTACTGAGAGCCGATCTCAGAGTGGGGGGCGATGGCCGAGAAGGTGCTTGTCACAGGGGGTTTCGGCCTGGTTGGGTCGCAGACCGTGCGCCGGCTGGCTGCCGACGGCCACCGCGTGGTCGCCACCGACCTCGGAACCCCTGCGCAGCACAAAGCCGCCGAGTCGCTGCCCGCCGGCGTCGAGGCGAGCTGGGCCAACCTCACCGACCCGCGCGACGTTGACCGGCTGCTCACCGAGGTGTCGCCAACGGTGATCGTCCACCTGGCCGCGGTGATTCTGCCGCCGGCCTATCGCCACCCCCAACTCGCGCGTCGCGTCAACGTGGATGCGACCGCGGAGCTGCTGCGCGCCGCGGAGGCAAGCGAACATCCGCCGCGCTTCGTGTTGGCGTCCAGCAATGCGGTCTACGGGTCGCGTAATCCGCATCGCCACCCCGACCGGCTGCGTGCCGACTCCCCGCTGCGGCCGGCGGACCTTTACGGCGCCCACAAGGTGGTGGCCGAAAACCGGCTCCGGGCTTCGAGTTTGGAATGGGTGATCTTGCGTCTAGGCGGGGTGATCAGCGTCGAGCCGGGCGCGATGCCGTTCACCGGCGACGCTTTGTTCTTCGAAAGCGCGCTGCCGACCGACGGGCGTATCCACACCGTCGACGTCCGGGACGTCGCGGCCGCGTTCGCCGCCGCAGCGACGGCCGACGTCGCGGGTGAAACTCTGCTGATCGCCGGCGACGATTCGCATCTGCTCCGGCAGAAAGAGGTCGGGTTGGCACTGGCCGCGGCCAGGGGGTTGTCGGACGTCCTGCCCGCCGGCCGCCCCGGTGATCCCGACAGTGACGAAAACTGGTTCGTCACCGACTGGTTGGATACCACCCGCGCGCAGCAGGCGTTGAAGTTCCAGCACCACTCGTGGCCGGACATGCTCGCGGAAATGCGGGCCATCGTCGGGTGGCGGCGCTATCCGATGTTCTTTGTCGGCCCCGTCGTACGGCAGTTCCTGAAACGCCAAGCCGCATATCGGGACACACCCGGCCGCTACGCCGATCCGTGGGGCGCGATCAGATCCCGGCTCGGCGAACCTCGGCCCGACAGTAGCGATTAGGCGGGGGTCGAATCGCGATGCGCTTCAAGAAGTCTCAGCCAGGTTTCGCTGATCGGCGGGAAGCACGGCACGGCATGCCACAGCCGGTCGACGGGCACTTGGCCGGCGACTGCGAGACGCCGGGACCGACCAACGTCACGCCGTGCAGGTAGCCGCGGTCGGCGTCCACGACCATCCGCGCCCGCCCCGTGTATCCGTCCGCGTAAAGTTTTGCGCCCATCACCACCCCCAGTAGGAGCATTCACCGCCCACCAGTTCGCGTTCGACCATTGCGACGCTGAGACCACCCGCGCGGGCGCGCTCGGCAGCATTCTGTTCAACCGGTCCGGCCCCGAGAACGACGACATCGTAAGTATGTTCGGCTGCTGTCACTTTCGGCCCTTCCGCTCGGATCATGTGACAGCCTACTGCGGCATCGACAGAATGGGTTGAGTAGCCCAAAAGATTGATCGTGCGGGGGTCGGGCCCTTGGTTCAGCGCGCGCTCTGATCGATCTGGACTGGGTATCCCGCGCTCAGCACTGCCACCGTCGACGCTGGAGTGAGCACCGACGCGACGCCCTCCACCGGCTTCGCCACCGGTCGCCGGTAGGCGTAGGCATGTTCGTCGAAGACCGCGAGGTGATCGTCCACGATCACGGCCGGTCCGTCGTCTGTGTCGACGAATACCCCATCTGGCAGGGCACTCCACGGCAGCCGATGCGATTCAGCTCGCTCGCGGTGCAGGACGTTGTCCATGTCCTTGGCGTAAGGCACTGCACCGCCGTGGGTTTCATGCCACATGTGCCGGTAGGTGTTGTAGTCGCTGCGGCGGCATTCGGCGCAGGGGCGATGACCCGCGGCGAATGCGACCGCCTCGTCGAGAAAGAACAACTGGGTGTAGTGGCTGGGCGCCCACTGTTCAGCGTGCCGTCCCCTGAACTCCAAGACGCAGGTGATCCAGGCCTTGCCCCGAGAGTTCCTGACGATGTCGCGGGCGCCGCGTCCTTCGTGCAGTCGACCCCGATTGCCCATCCATGCTCCGCGGCGCGTGACAGCGATGATGTCGCCGCGAGGCGAGACCCGGTTGCGTGCGGGCCTCATCCAATGCCTTCGAGATCCAATAGCGCGCGTTTGGCGGTCGGTCCGCCGCGATAGCCGCCCATGGTGCCGTCGGAGCGGACCACCCGGTGGCACGGCACCACGACCGGGATGGGGTTGGTCGCGCAGGTCGTCCCCACGGCGCGAACGGCTTTGGGTGAACCCGAAAGTCGGGCCAGGGTGCCGTAGCTGGCAGTGGTGCCGTAGCCGACGTCAACGGCCAGGTGACCGAGAACCACGCGGCGAAATCCTTTGGAGAGCTGCCAATCCAGCGGAACGTCGAAGGCGTGACGACGTCCGGAGAAATACTCGTCGAGTTGGTGCGCTACAGCGTCCAGGCGAGCCGGGGCGTGCAGCAATCGGGAGCTGATCCGGTCGGACAGGTTCTGCAGGACGGCGTCGTGGCCCTCGTTGCTGAACGCCACGCGCACCAGCCCGACGGGCGTCGCGGCGTTCAGCAACGAGCCGACCGGCGAGTCGACCGTGCGGTAGGCGACGTCGAGGAGGTCGTCGTCGTCAGCGGCGGCCGCCAGACGGGCGTGCAGGCGGGTGAGGTCGTCGTCGTCGACCGGATACGCCGCGGCGAGGTCAAAGGTGGTCATCAGCGAACTCCGTTGTGAGGTCATGCGAATAGGTGCGCCGCAGGGTGGCGATGCCGTCGGCGGCTGCCCGCCGCGCGGCAGCCGCGCTGCTGTTGAGGAGGGCGGCGATCTCGGCGTAGGGCAGCCCGGCCAGATAGTGATAGGCCACCGCTTGACGTTGCTTGGTGGGCAGGGCGGCAACCGCTTGGGTCAGCTCGAAGTGGTCGTCGTCGTGACTTGGCATCGGCCGGTCCGGTGTTTCCGGCACGGGGATGGCCCGTCGGGCCGAGGCGCGGGTGATGTCGATCGCCTTGCGGTGAGCGATCGTCACCAACCACGCCTCGACGTTGGCGTCAGCCGGCAGGTCGGGGTAGGCCTTCATCGCCGCCAGGAAGGCCTCTGACCATGCGTCGTCAGCGTCGGCGTGGCCGAGGACCGCGTGCACCACCCGCAGCACGGTGGCACCGTGCTGCGCGACGACGTTTTCGAACGGCGGCTTCATTCCTGTTACCAGAGTGCTTGCGGTGCAACGGGTACGGCCTTCTCCAGCTCGAGAAGGTGTTGCTTGCGGTCCAGGCCGCCGGCATACCCGGTGAGTTTGCCGGTGGATCCGACCACGCGATGGCATGGGATGATGATCGACAACGGGTTGTGGCCGACGAATCCTCCGATAGCGCGCGGGCTGATGCCGCCACCGATCCTGCGGGCCAGCGCACCGTACGTCGTGGTGCGGCCGTAGGGGATTTCGGCGAGCAGCTGCCAGAGTCGGCGGGCCCGTTCGCTGCCAATGGGATTGAGCGGTAGATCGAATTCCTGGCGTTCGCCGGCGAAGTATTCGCGCAGCTGCGTGATCGCCTCGTCGAATCCGTGGTCGTCGCTTGGCTCGACTCGCGCCCCGAAGGTCGTCTGGTCCGGCCGGGTCCAGTGGCCCGGGTAGTACAGGCCGGTCAGGCCGCCGTCGTCGCGCACCAGAGTCAGCGGTCCGATCGGTGAGTCGATGACGACGTGACGAGTCGACGTGGTGGTGGCTGCGGTGGACATGAGACCTCCGGTGTTCGTTGGAAATGTTGTCTACCTGGTAGACGCCTCGCCCATCCGGAATGTGAGGTCGTTATTCGAATCTGTCGACTTCTACTGAGCCATGCTCAAGTTAACGCATCACACCGTTGGCCGGTTAACGAATTTGGCTAGCCTCTCCGCGAAATTGCCTGTCGCCGTTGATCTGTTTGCAAGGCTCGCTACTTCGAACCGGGTTGGCAGGTTACTTGAAGCTAATTCATAGACATCCTATGTAGCGTCGATTTTGTCCAATCCGGGGCTGCATAGGCCCGAAGTAGACAGAAGTCACGATGATGCGACCGAAGCAACTGATGGCCGGAGCCGCCATCGCCGGAGCATTCACGGCCGTCGCCATGGGAGCAGGAGCAGGAACGGCAAGCGCCGTTTCCGGCCCGCTCGCCCGCGCCGGCGGCCAGGGTGCTCCGCCGGCATTTCATAGCCCGATACCAGCACCGTTGGGAGGCGGTGGTGGTGGCGGCGGTGGCTTTGGTGGTGGCGGTGGCCACGGTGGCGGCGGCTTTGGTGGCGGTGGCCACGGCGGCGGCTTCGGTGGTGGCAGCCACGGAGGATTCGGCTCGGGACCCGGTGGACCAGGAGGCCCCGGCGGTCCGGGCGCACCTGGTAATCCGGGAGGACCGAGTGGCCCTAACGGGCCGGGTGGTCTGGGCGACCCGGGTGGGCCTGTTGGTCCTAACGGGCCCGGTGGACCGGGCGGGCCTGGTGGTCCAGGTAACCCGGGAGGCCCCGGTGGTCCGGGCGGGCCAGGCCCGGGTGGTTCTGACGGGCCGGGTGGACCGGACCATCCTGGTGGGCCGGGCCATCCTGGTGGACCCGCTGGGCATCACGGCCACGGTGACGACGGCCGGCACGGCAACGAGCCCTACTACACCTACTTCTACAACAACTACTTCTACGGCAGCAACGGCATCAGATGCGGACTCGGCTCGTGGCGTGACGACGCTCGCGGGTGCTTCCGGAATGCCCCGTGGGGCGACGGACCCGCACCCTGGGGTGCGGGCGCGCCACCGCCGCCGGCCTGGGACAAACCACTTCCCCCTCCGGGTGGACAGTGGACCGACGGCCCGGTCAACTACTGGGGCTTCGAAGAGACACCGTCCTGGGACCCACAGTTCAATCAGTGGGGCTTCAACCTCTTCGGAGTCTGGATTCCGGTGTAGGGGGCCCACCGTTACCCGCGAGATCGCCCGGGGTTACTGAGTTTAGCCGCCAAATCGCGCAGATCGGTCGCGACGACCGTCGGCTGCGGCAAGCCCGAAACCGGCAATGCCGCGTTGCCGGGCCGGGTGATCAATGCGCCGCTGAATCCGACGGCCTGGGCGCCGATGGTGTCCCAGACGTGGGCGGCCACCATCATGCAGTCCGCCGGGGATACGGCGAGCTGCTCGCACGCGTGCAAGTACACCGCCGGCGCGGGTTTGAATGCTCGGCAGCTCTCGACGCTGAGCTGTCGCTCGAACAGGTAGCCCAGCCCGGCATGTTCCAGCGGGCTGGGCCCGTCCGGGTTGGGCGGTGAGTTGGTCAGCGTGACCAGACGAAAGCCATTGTCGCGCAGAGTCGTCAGGCCGTCCTCGACGTCCGGGTGGGCCGGCATGGTGAGCATTGCGCGTTTCAGCGCGTCCACGTCCGCCTCGGCGATCTCCACACCGCGGGTGGTCGCGAGCATCCGCAGGATGCCCTGGCCGAGTGTGAAGAAGTCGACGTACTGCCCCGACAAGGTCGTCGTCATCGAGTACATGACCAGTTGATTGAACCACTCCCGCATCGCCGCAGGATCGCCGAAGATACGCGCGAAAACCGGTGCTATGGACTCGATGTCGATCAGCGTCTCGTTGACGTCGAACACGAGAATTGACGGTGCGGCGGTCATCGTCCCATCATCCAGCGCTCACTCCACAACGACCACCATTTTGCCGCCGGCTTCTCCGGCCTCCATCACTCGATGCGCTTCGCGGATCTCATCGAAGGAGAAAACACGTTCCGGGGCGGCTTCGAGTTGGCCGGCGGCCACTTGGGTCGCGATGTCCTGCAGTGGCACGTCAGAAAGCGGGAAACCGGACTCGCCGAATACGAAGCTTCCGAAGAAGTTCCAGTTGACGCCACTGGGCATGCGCAAGAGCGGATTGAATTCCCCGATGGGATTGAGTCCGCCCAACCAACCGGCCAGGCATGCGGTGCCGTCGCGCCGCAGCATGTCCAGTG
>NZ_JBAPRN010000047.1:0-27488 GCF_049281135.1 Mycobacterium sp.
GGCCTGGTCGGAGGCGGATGACGATTCCGGAATCATGCCGATTCGTCCTGGTGAATACGACGACGAGCCGGCAATCGGCGCCGTTGCGCCGCTACGTGCACGACCGCGACGTGACCTCGGGCCCGAACCGGTTGTCACCGGGACGAGCCAGGACGCCTGGTACCGCCGACCCTTGGTGGTGGCGATGGGCACCGCGCTGGCGGTGCTCGCCATCGTTGCGGCAGTAGTGATGGCCATTCGGTACACGTCTGGCAATGCGCCGGCGCCAAGCATGAGCACGACACCGGCACCGGCGACGTCGTCGGAGGTCAGAGACACTCAGGCTCCGAGCAGCAACCCGCCGTCGTCAACCGCGCCGGATACCAGCACGGCTCCGTCGACGACCAGCGAATCTCCAGCGACGACAACCACAACCGGGGCTCCGTCGACCACATCCACGACTAGTCAGCCGGCCACTACCACCACGCAGGATTCCGAGCGGCCAGACCGGCCGCGTTTTCCGCGGGACCGCAACGGCAGGCTCTTCCCAGGTCGCTAGCCCGCGTCTTGCTGCTGTTCGGCCTTTTTCTGCTGTTCGTCCTTGCCGAACTTCGGGTTGCCGTCATCGTCCAGCCACTCGTTGATCGCGACGCCGGTGATGGTGTTGTCGGTGCCGGGCAGGGCCACCGTCTCTCGCTCATCGTCGTAGGCCGCCTGCATGCGCTGGACCTCTTCCTTGCCCTCTTCGCTCAGCTCAGGCGTGTCTGTCTGGGTCTTTTCGTCGGCACTCATAAATCTCCGTCCTCATTGCGACCCGTGAGTGGGCGCTTTACGAGGGCTACCCGATGCATAAGTGCCCAAACGGCGCGGCCGCGCTGTTGGACTCAGTTCGGCTCGGGATAACTGGTCCCGGTGAGCTGTTCGGAGATGTCCCACAGTCGCCGGCTGGCGGCATCGTCTCGGGCGCGCGCAGGCACCTTAGCGGCGGTCACACCGCCGCCGGCCGCCTCGTAGATGCCGCGTGGCCCGTAGTAGCCGCCGCCTTCGGCCTGCGGGGAGGTTGCCGCATAGAGGGCGGGAAGGATTCCCTCGTCGATTTCCTGCCACAGGAACGGCGCCAGCCGCCACGACGTCGTGTAGAGCCGCTCCATCAACGCCGGTTTCGTGCGCCCGTGCGACGGTCCGCTGATCTGCAGGTTGGTTTTGGTCAGACCGGGGTGCGCGGCGGTAGACACGATGCCCCAGCCGGCGGCGCGGCTGCGGCGATCCAGCTCGCGCGCGAACATCAGCACGGCCAGCTTCGATTGCCCGTAGGCCTGCATCGCCGAATAGGACTTGTCGAATTGCAGATCGTCGAAGTGGATGCGGCCGCTTTGACGGGCCGCCATGCTACTCAGCGAGACGACCCGCGCGTTGTGGGCGGCCCGCAGCAACGGCAACAGATGCGCTGTGAGTGCGAAGTGGCCGAGGTGATTGCTGCCGAACTGCAATTCGAATCCATCGGCGGTGGTGTCGCGTTTCGGCGGGGTCATCACGCCGGCGTTGTTGATCAGAATGTCGATCGGCCGGCCCTCGGCGTTGAGTTGCTCACCGAGGGCGGCGACGCTGGCCAGCGACGCGAGGTCGAGCGATTTGATGGTCAGGCGGGCGTCGGGGACGCTGGCGCGAATCTCGTCGATCGCGGCCTCGCCTTTGGCGCGATTGCGGATCGCCATGACCACGTCGGCGCCCGCCGCCGCCAGCCGACGCGCGAGCCCGAACCCCAGCCCGCTGTTGGATCCGGTGACGACGGCCAGCGTTCCCGTCAGATCGGGCACATTCGCGACTAGATCGGGGGCCATGAATTCCCTCCTCTTTGATGCCCGATCCTAGTGTGCGCATTGCGGGCGCCGGTGACACACTTCGCAGATGAGCAGCGAAGCGCCCGCAAAGCTAACGCGAACTCTCACCATCTGGATGATGGTCATCGCGGTGCCGGGCTTCATCGTCACTTTGGTGCTCAACGCGTTCTTCCTCGACCACTACGACGCGTACGGAGAAGTGCCCGTTCCCGGTTCGGCCAGCTTGCACCTGCCTGCCGGCGAGGTGACCATCAGCCTGCACACGGTGGTGATGGGTGGCCCGAACGGCGGCGGGCTGCCCGTCCCGCAGTTGGGCGTCACGATCGACCCGCCGAGCGGCGTTGCGCAGCCGGCTGTCACGGAAAACATCGGCAGCACAACGACGGTCAACAATGACGCGCATGTGCGGGTCTGGGTAGCCCAGATAACGGCCGAAGGCGACTACAACATCACCACCGACGGCAAGGTCAACGGTTACATCGACCCACGACTGGCCTTTGGCCACGGCAGTTCGATTGGATTCCTGGTATGGGTTTTCGTCGGCATGTTCGTGGTCGGCCTGATTGGGTCGATCGTGGCCTCGAACTGGCTGGGTCGCGTTCGCCGCAACGCGGCGCCGGCCGCGGGTATGGGAATGCCCGGCTACGAGTTTCCCATCGCCCCGTCACCGCCGGTCGTGAAGCCAACGGTGAACACCGTCGTGCATGAGCCCAATGCCGAGGGTGTCCGGTTGGAAAGACTCAAAACTATTGCGGCGCTGCATGACTCCGGTGCATTGACCGACGCCGAGTTCGAGGCTGAAAAGCGCAGGATCCTCGACGGCGACTAGTGGCCGCGGGCCACCCATTCGTCGTAGTGCACGATTTCGTCGCCGATGCTGGTGGTGTCGCCGTGGCCGGTGTAGACGACGGTGTCGGCGGGAAGGGTGCCGAGTCGGCCCGAGATCGACTGCAGGATCGTGGGAAAGTCCGAGAAGGACCGCCCGGTGGCGCCCGGTCCACCGGAGAACAGTGTGTCGCCGCTGAAGACGGCGCCCAATTCCGGGGCGTGCCAGCACACCGACCCGGGGGAGTGCCCTGGGGTGTGCAACGCCCGCAGCTCGGTGCCGGCCACCTTTATCGTCTCATCGTCTGACACCGCGCGAAAGTTCTTGTCCGGGTGCGTCATCCGCCACAGCACATCATCGGCGGGATGCAGCAGGACCGGCGCGTCGAGTTTTTCACCGAGTTCGGGAGCAACGGTCACGTGGTCATTGTGGCCGTGAGTGCAGACCACTGCCACTACGTTGCGCCCGTTGACCGCCGCCACGATCGGTGCGGCGATGTGGGCGGCGTCGAAGACCACGACGTCGGAATCGTCTCCGACCAGCCAGATGTTGTTGTCGACTTCCCAACTGCCGCCGTCGAGTTCGAAGGTGCCGTGGGTGACGATGCGCTCGATGTTGCCCATCACAGCATCACCACCGAACGCAGCACCTTGCCGTCGTGCATCTTGTGGAACGCCTCCTCGATGCCGTCAAGGCCGATGCGCTCAGACACGAACTTCTCCAGCGGCAACCGGCCCTGCAGGTAGAGGTCGATCAGGGTGGGGAAGTCGCGTTCGGGCAAGCAGTCGCCGTACCAGGACGATTTCAGCGCGCCGCCGTGCGAGAAGAAATCGACCAGCGGCATGTCGAGCCGCATGTCCGGTGTCGGAACACCCACCAGCACAACGGTTCCGGCGAGGTCGCGAGCGTAGAAGGCCTGCTTCCAGGTCTCCGGTCGCCCCACCGCGTCGATGACCACGTTGGCGCCGAACCCGTCGGTGAGGTCTTGAACGGTTTTGACGACATCCAGGTCGCGGGCGTTGATGGTGTGGGTGGCGCCGAATTTGCGGGCCCAGTCCAATTTGGTGTTGTCGGTGTCGATCGCGATTATCCGTTTGGCGCCGACCAGCGCCGCCCCGGCGATCGCCGCATCGCCGACGCCGCCACAGCCGATCACGGCGACGGTGTCGTCGCGGGTGACCGCGCCGGTGTTGATCGCCGCGCCGATGCCGGCCATCACCCCGCAGCCCAGCAGACCGGCCACGGCCGGGTCAGCGGCGGGGTTGACCTTGGTGCACTGGCCGGCAGCTACCAGCGTCTTGTCCGCGAACGCGCCGATCCCGAGCGCCGGTGTCAGCTCGGTGCCGTCGGTGAGTGTCATCTTCTGCTCGGCATTGAACGTGTCGAAGCACAGCTGCGGCCGCCCGCGTTTGCAGGCCCGGCACTGCCCACAGACCGCGCGCCAGTTCAGGATGACGAAATCTCCTGGCTCGACGGCGGTTACGCCTGCGCCGACGGATTCGACGGTGCCCGCGGCCTCATGGCCGAGCAGGAACGGGTACTCGTCGTTGATGCCGCCCTCGCGGTAGGTCAGATCGGTGTGGCAGACCCCGCACGCGGTGATGTCGACGACGACCTCGCCCGGGCCGGGATCGGGGATGACGATGTCGACCAGCTCGACGGGTTCGCTCTTTTGACGTGAAATCACGCCGCGCACTGTCTGGCTCATGGGCTTCAACCTAGCGCTAGGTCGGTAGGCTGCTGCGCGATGGCCGGACTCCCCGCACTCCAAACACTCGACGACTGGCCGGTGTCCGCCGTGGCCGCCGCGGTGGTCGGACCCGCCGGTGTGCTGGCCAGCCACGGCGACACCGAACGGGAGTTCGCCTTGGCGTCGGTGACAAAGCCTCTGGTGGCACGTGCCGTGCAGATCGCGATCGAAGAAGGTGCGGTGGACCTGGATACCGCGGCCGGTCCGCCCGGATCGACCGTCCGGCATCTGCTGGCCCATGCTTCGGGGCTGGCGATGCTCACCGGGCAAACTCTGGCTCGACCCGGCACCCGCCGGGTGTATTCCAATTACGGGTTCGCGGTGCTGGCCGAGACCGTGCAGCAGGCGTCCGGCATCGAGTTCGGCCGCTACCTCAGCGAGGCGGTGCTGCAACCACTGGGTATGACCGCCACCCGGTTGGACGGCGGCGCCCAAACTGCCGGTTACGGCGCGACGTCCACGGTTGCCGATCTGGCGGCCTTCGCCGGTGACCTGCTGTGCCCGACGACGGTGTCGGCCGAGATGCATGCCGAGGCGACGACCGTGCAGTTTCCCGGCCTCGACGGCGTGTTGCCTGGCTATGGGGTCCAGCGTCCCAACGATTGGGGGCTGGGTTTTGAGCTCAAGGATTCGAAATCACCGCACTGGACCGGTGCGCACAACGCGCCGGGCAGTTATGGCCATTTCGGCCAGTCAGGCACTCTGATCTGGGCGGATCCGGCCGCGAAGCTGGCGCTGGTGGTGCTTACCGACCGGGATTTCGGCGACTGGGCGCTGCCGCTGTGGCCGGCCATCTCGGACAGCGTGCTCGCCGCGTATAACTCGGACTAGCGCAACATAGGCCTCACAGGGCACAATAGACACGCAAGGCACATAAATTGTTATAACTGCTCGTCGGATTCACCAGGTCGTTGGGGAAGACGTCCCTCGTGGAGCCGAAGGAGCAACAAATGCGTGCGTCGAACCAGTTTGCCGACGTGACGACAGGCGTGGTCTACGTCCATGCCTCGCCCGCTGCGGTATGCCCGCATGTCGAGTGGGCGTTGTCGTCGACCCTTGCTTCCAAGGCGAACCTGAAGTGGACCCCGCAACCGGCGATGCCCGGGCAGCTGCGTGCGGTCACCAATTGGGTTGGTCCGGTGGGCACCGGCGCCCGGCTGGCAAACGCCTTGCGTTCGTGGACGGTGCTGCGGTTCGAGGTCACCGAGGACCCCAGTGCGGGCGTCGACGGAGAGCGGTTCTGCCACACGCCGCAGCTCGGGCTGTGGAGCGGGGCAATGAGCGCCAACGGCGACGTGATGATCGGCGAGATGCGGTTGCGGTCGATGATGTCCGCGGGTGCCGATGCGCTGGCCGCGGACCTGGATTCGGCGCTGGGCACGGCCTGGGATGAAGCGCTCGAGGCATATCGCGATGGCGGCGACGGCGCCGAGGTGTCCTGGCTCAACCGTGGAGTTGGTTAGCGTGGTGATCGCAAGCGCGACATAGCCGCGCGCAGCGGGTCACCACCATCAAATCCGCCGCAGGAGACGCAGCGCACCCGGCACCACGGAGATCTGGGCGGGCAGCGCGCAGGCATAGTCGCCGTCGGCGTAGACGTTGATGCCCCGCGATTCCACCTCGATAGTCGTCGCCCGCGCCGTCGTCACCTCTTCGAGATCGACGTGCGTGCCTTTGTAAACGGTGGGGAAGAGACGGATCAGCTGGGTCCGCGACCCGGAGTGCACCATGGTGACGTCGAGTTGGCCGTCGGTGGGATCGGCGTTGGGGCAGACCAGCATTCCGCCGCCGTAGCTGCGGGTGTTGCCGAAGGCCGCCAGCGTCAGATCAGTCACGATCTCCTCGCGCCCGTCGAGCACCAGCCGGAACGGCAGCAGTCGTAGCTGAGAGAGTTCGGCGAGCATGGCGAGGTTGTAGCGCATCCGGCCACGCGGCCACCGCATCCGATTGGCCCGGTCGGTGACCAGCGAATCGAAGCCTGTCGCTGCGACGGTGCCGAACCATTTGGTCGCGCCCTGGCTGTCGCGAATCTGGCCCAGGTCGATGGTTTCGGTCCAGCCATCGGCAACGATGTCGGCGGCGGTGACGGGATCTTTTGTCGGCAAACCGAATTCGCGAGCATGATCGTTGCCGGTGCCGGCGGGGATGATGCCCAGCGGAGTGTCGGTGCCCGCTAACCCTTGCAGTGCATCGGTGATCACGCCGTCACCGCCGACCACGACCAGCGCGTCAGTGCCCTGGTCGACGGCGGCGTGCAGCAGTCGGCGCGCGTGTTCGGCGTCGCTGCCGACGATGGCCACCACATCGACGCCGCGTTGTTGCAGCCGAGCGACCGCCTTCTCGGCGGCGTGCGGCGCGTTTCCGTGTCCCGACGCCGGATTGGTCAGGACTGTCACCCGGCCAATCTCGCGGCGCGTCACATGCCGCTCCTCCTCATCGCCTCGCTCTGCATCGTCGCGGCGCGTCACGGGATCAGCTTGCCGGGGTTGAGAATTCCCGCGGGGTCCAGTGTCGCCTTGACCGCCCGCAACACCTGCACACCCAAGTCGCCCACCTCTTCGCGCATCCAGGGTCGGTGGTCGGCGCCGACGGCATGGTGATGGGTGATCGTCGCGCCGGTGGACACGATCGCATCGCACGCGGCGATTTTGGCGGCACGCCATTGCTCGATCGGGTTGCCGCGCTGCCCCGCGACGACCGTGAAGTACAGCGAGGCGCCGGTGTCGTACACATGCGAAATGTGACACAGCACCAGCGCCGGCGTGCCCGATTCGGCCAGCGCGCCCGTCAGCGCAGCGGTGACGGCGGCTTTCAACGTCGGGATGTTCGACCAATCGGTGGCCGTCTCGAGGGTTTCGCAGAGCGCGCCGTTGGCCAACAGTGCGTCGCGCAGGTATGGCGCGCCGAACCGGCCGCGCTCCCAGGCCCGCGCCGGAGCCTCGCCCAGCGACGTGCCGCCCTGGGCCGCCATCAGCGCCCGGGTCTCGGCATGTCGGCTCTCGGCGTGCGCCTCGGTGCCTTCGAAGACCGTGATCGCCAGGCAGCCCCCGGTGATCTGGGCGTCGCCGATGGAGTCGGTGGTGGCCAGGTTGACACCGGTCTCAGCCTCGTCGGACAGCCGGATCACGGTGGGGCCCGCGGCGGCTTGGGTGACCGCGCGCAATGCCGCCGCGCCGGTGGCGAAGTCGGGGAACGACCATGCCTCGTAGCGGGTGGACTGGGGTGCGGGGTGAACCCGCACCCGCACCCTGGTGATCACGCCGAAGACGCCCTCCGAGCCGATGACCAGTTGGCGTAGATCCGGTCCGGCCGCCGACTGCGGTGCCCGGCCGAGGTCCAGCACGCCGGCGGGCGTGATCGTGCGCAATCCGCGAATCATGTCGCCGAACCGGCCGTATCCCGCCGAATCCTGACCCGACGAGCGGGTCGCGGCATAGCCGCCGAGGCTGGCGAACTCGAAGCTCTGCGGAAAATGCCCGAGCGAAAACCCGCGCGCAGCAAGCAGTTCCTCGGCTTGCGGCCCGGTGACACCGGCCCCGAATTCAGCTTCGCCGGACACCTCGTCGAACCCCAGCAGCTGGTCGAAGCGCCGCAGATCCAACGACACCGCTGCCGCGAACTCGCCGCGGATCGGATCGAGGCCGCCGACCACGCTGGTGCCGCCACCGAACGGAACGACGGCGATGCCATGCTGCGAGCAGTACCGCAGGATCGCGGCGACCTCGTCGTCGGTGCCGGGCAGCAGCACCGCGTCGGGAGCATCCTGAAGACCGGAGTCCTTGCGCCGCAACAGATCCAGGGTCGACTTGCCGCCCGCGCGCAGCAGTCGGTCCTGATCGTCGACGCGGCAGTGGTCCGGCCCGACGATGGCGGACAGTGCCTCGCGGTCGGTTGTGGTCAACGCCGACGGGCGCAACTGCACCTGATCGGCTTCGAGTGCGGCTTCGGGTGAGCTGGTCATGCCCAGGGCCTGGGACAGCAGCGAGCGGATTCCCTCCGAGAGCGGTTTGGCTTCGTCGGGATCGCCCCAGGCATTCCACTTCATCGGGGGTAGCAAGTTGGCAGACATGCGTTACAGTATTACACATGCTGTCAATCAGTAATGCGCCGGTGCAGGACCGGATACTCGCCGCGGCTGCCAGTTGCGTCGTCGATTTCGGCGTCGAGCGCGTGACGCTGGCCGAGATCGCGCGGCGTGCCGGGGTGAGCCGCCCGACCGTCTATCGGCGCTGGCCGGATACCCGCTCGGTGCTCGCAGCGCTGTTGACCAGCCACATCACCGAAGCGCTGGCCGAGGTTCCTATTCGCGGCAGCGGTCGCGCGGCGCTTGTCGATCGGGTGGTCGCGGTGTCCGAGCGCCTGCGCGGCGACGACCTGGTGATGGCGGTACTGCGTTCGGAGTTGGCGCTGGTCTACATCGCTCAACGGCTTGGCAGCAGCCAGCAGATGCTGATCGATGCGCTCGCCTCCGACCTGCGTGCCGCGCAACGCGAGGGCACCGTGCGGTCCGGCGATCCCCGCCAGCTGGCCGCGATGGTGTTGCTGATCACCCAGTCGACGATTCAGTCGGCTGAGATCGTCCGCCCGATCCTGAACGCCGACGCGCTGGCCACCGAACTCGCCTACTCGCTGAATGGATACCTGTCATGACATCGACTGCTCTGAACGCTGCTCGTCGTAGGGCCGACCTGAACGCCCTGGCCGATGGCGCGCCGATCGATGTCGTGGTGATCGGCGGCGGTATCACCGGCGTCGGCATCGCTTTGGATGCGGCCTCGCGGGGCCTGCGAGTGGCGTTAGTGGAAAAGCACGACCTTGCCTTCGGTACCAGTCGGTGGAGCTCCAAGCTGGTGCACGGCGGGCTGCGCTATCTGGCGACCGGCAATGTGGGGATCGCCCGCCGCAGTGCCGTCGAACGCGGAATTCTGATGACGCGCAACGCCCCTCATCTGGTGCGGGCGATGCCGCAGCTGGTCCCGCTGCTGCCGTCGATGGGCCGGATGGAGCGGGCGCTGGTGCGGGCCGGATTTCTCGCCGGCGACGTGCTGCGCAAGACGGCGGGCACACCCGCATCCGTTTTGCCCCGCTCACAACGCATTTCGGCGCAGCACGCCCTCGAGATGGCGCCCGCCGTTCGGCGCGACGGCCTCGACGGCGGGCTCTTGGCCTACGACGGGCAACTGATCGACGACGCCCGGCTGGTGGCTGCCGTCGCGCGAACCGCGGCACAGCGGGGTGCCCGGATCTTGACCTACACCGCGGCATCCGAGGCCACCGGGAACTCGGTGCGGCTGACCGATCAGCGCAGCGGCGAATCCTTCGACATCTCGTCGCGCGCGGTCATCAACGCCACCGGGGTGTGGGCGGGGGAGATCGACCCATCGTTGAAGCTACGGCCCAGCCGCGGCACCCACCTCGTCTTTGATGCCAAGACGCTCGGCAATCCAACGGCGGCGCTGACGATTCCGATCCCCGGCGAACTCAATCGCTTCGTCTTCGCGATGCCCGAGCAACTGGGACGGATCTACTTGGGGCTCACCGACGAGGATGCCCCCGGGCCGATTCCTGATCTGCCGCAACCGACATCGGGCGAGATTGCGTTCCTGCTGGATGTGGTGAACACCGCGCTGGGCGTCACGCTGGAGCGCTCCGACGTGATCGGCTCCTATGCCGGACTGCGGCCGCTGATCGACACCGGAGCCGGCCGCACCGCCGACGTATCCCGCGACCATGCCGTCGTCGAATCGCCGGCCGGGTTGATCAGCGTGATCGGTGGCAAGCTGACCGAGTATCGGCACATGGCCGAGGACGTGCTCGACCGCACCATACAATTGCGGGAACTCGACGCCGGCAAGTGCCAAACCCGAAACCTGCCATTGGTCGGCGCGCCCGCGAATCCTGGGTCGACGACCGCGCCGATGGCCGGGCTGCCGGAATCGCTGTTGCTGCGCTTCGGGGCCGAGGCGGCCAACGTGATCGCCACCGCAGCATGTGAGCGGCCCGCCGAACCGGTGGCCGACGGGATCGACGTGACGCGTGCGGAATTCGAGTACGCGATCACCCACGAGGGTGCCCTGACGGTCGAAGACATCGTGGACCGTCGCACCCGAATCGGCTTGGTGGCCGGCGATCGCGAAAGAGTCACCGGCGCAGCCGAGGAACTTCTGTCGCAGTTCGGCTGAAGTGGCGCGATACCATGAAGCGGAACTAACCCGTATCGGTCAGGATGGATCATGGAGCAGGCGGCCAGCACCCCGCGTCCGGCACGAAGCCCGGGGCGCCTCGATCGGTCGCTGGACGCGACCATTCTCGACGCCGCTCTGGCCGGGGTGGCCGAGCAAGGTTACGACCGGTTGAGCATGGATGACATCGCGTCCCGCGCCGGTGTCGGGAAGGCGGCGATATACCGTCGTTGGCCGTCGAAGGCCGTGGTGGTGGCCGATGCGATCGCCCACTGGAGACGGCGACTCGGACCCGTCGAGCCGCCGAACACCGGGAGCCTTCGCGGCGACATCGATGCGCTGATCGCAGCCGTTCCTGACCTGAATGACGCTGATGTCAGCACAATTCAGGTCATTGTCGGCGTGGCGACCGCCGCGATGCACAATCCTGTCTTGGCAGCTGCCTTGGACGACCTGGTGTTGTCTACTCCTCGCCAGGTGGTCCGGGCCGTGCTGGACCATGCGGTGGCTCGCGGGGAGATAACCGCCGGCCGCGATCTGAGTCTGGTTCCCGACGTGGCCCTGGGTCTGAACGTGCTGCGGGTGATGACGGGACGGCCGATCGACCGGGTGTACGTCCGGCGCGTGCTCGAAGACGTGATCTTGCCGCTCGCCGGCGCGTCGGCGCCCTGACAGTTGCGCGCTCGTTCCGTAGGTGCCACGCTGATCTAGGCGGAACTAGTTAGTTCCGTCTGAAAGGGGAAGGCAATGAGCGTCGTACGTGTTCCGGTCCTGATCGTCGGCGCGGGGGCCGCCGGACTTGCCACCTCGGCGCTGCTCGCCAAACATGGGGTCAGCTCACTGCTGGTGGAAAAGCGGCGCGAGATCTTCATTTATCCGAAGGCGCGCAATCTCAGCTTTCGCAGCCTGGAGGTCCTGCGCGGTCTGGGCCTGCGTGACCAGGTCCACGCCGTCGCCGACCGAGTCTCCGACATGGTGGTCAAGCCGACACTGAACAGTGCGGAAGAAGAGCTGGCCATCGACATCGACGCGTTTTTCGCCGGCCTGGACCAACTGAGCCCTGAGCGTGCCGTTCAGTACTGCCCGCAGAGCAGCCTCGAGCCGATGCTGCTCGCCGAAACCCGGCGGCGTGGCAGCGAAGTGCGCTACGCGACCGAGTTGCGTTCGTTCGAACAGGACGCTGCCGGCGTCACAGCGGCGCTGCGTGATCTGGATTCCGGTGAGGACCACACGGTCCGGGCAGACTTTCTGATCGGCGCCGATGGTGTGCGCAGCAAGATCAGGGAATCGCTGGGCGTCACAACGTCGGGATATGGGGCGTTGCCGATCTTCGTTGTATTCATCTATTTCCGTGCACCCTGGAAGAGGTTCGTCCCGCATCTGAAGGAAGGCGATGGCGTTCAGGTCAAGAATCCAGACATTGACGGCATATTCCTGGAGGCCAAGGACGACCTCGGCATGTTCATCACCACGTACTTCCCTGACAAAGGGGAGACAGCGGCGCAATTCACGCCACAGTTCTGCAGCGAAGTGCTCACCAAAGCCGTCGGCGAGCAGATCGATATCGAGATCATCGAGGCCGCGGCATGGCAACCATACGAACAGGTAGCCGACCAATTCCAATGCGGGCGAGTCTTTCTGGTCGGCGACAGCGGACACACCATGCCGCCGTTCAAAGCCGGGGGAGCCAACACCGCCATCCAGAGCGCGCACAACCTGGCCTGGAAGCTGGCCGCAGTTCTGGGTGGAACGGCCGATGCAGCGTTACTGGCCAGCTACCACGCCGAGCGGCATCCGGTCGGCCGGTTCGCCGCTCGTCAGTCGCTGACCGGGCCGACGGTGGCCTTGATCGATCTGGACGACCAGGGCCCGGGATTACCGCCGGAAGAAGAGGCGTCGATGTTCTCCTTGCTGGTCGGTTACCAATACCGCTCGGCCGCAGTCGTTTCCGATCAGCCCACTTCCGACGATTCAGACGCCGTGTCTTTGGTCGACGAATTGGGTGGCCAGCCCGGTAGCCGCATCCCACACGTCTGGGTGCAGCAAGGCGCTGAGCGTGTATCGACGCTCGATTTGGTTGGCCACGACTTCACCCTGCTCACCGACGACGACGGCGCGCCATGGACCGAGGCTGCCGCGTCGGCGTCCGCCGCCTTGGGCATCCCGATCACCGTCCACCGGATCGGGTCCGCGGGCGACGTGCGAGATCCCGACCGCGCCTGGCTGCAGGCCGCGGGAATCGCGAACGGCGGTGCTCTGCTGGTCCGCCCCGACGATTTCGTCGGCTGGCGGGCCGTGACTCTTCCGCGATCGCCGGCAGACGATCTCCGCCGGGCGCTATGTCAGATTCTCGGTAGGGCGCCATGACGGACCCGCACCGGCAGGGTCTGCCGCGCGAAACGGTGGTCTGCCTGGGTTCCAGCACCACGGCGTCGAAGGGAACCTACAAGTGGATCGACGAGCTGGAGAATCGGCCGCACAACAAGCGATTTCGATTCGTCAACCTGGGTGTGGGCGGAGATCTGTCGTTCAATACCGTGGGCTTGCTCGATCGCGTGGTCGCCTTACAACCGGATCGGGTGATCGTTCTGATCGGGACCAATGACGTCATGGCGACCGTGTTCCCGAATTTCAGGCGATTTGCCCGGGTATGGAAGCGACTCTCAGACGAGCCGTCGCCGGCGCGGTTCGAGGAGAACCTCTACTTCATCGTGCGCAAGCTGCGGCGGGGCGCCAATCCGAGGATCGGGCTGAGTTCGCTTGCGCCACTGGGAGAAGATCCCCATTCGCAGGACCCCGTCCAAGCACGGCTCAACGACTTGATCACCACCTACAACGACATCATCGCCAACGTCGCGTCGAACGCGCAGACGGACTACATTTCCTTCAACGAGTCTTTCCAGCGACAACTTGCCCGGGCACGCACTTCTAAAGCGTTTACCCACTTCGCGATTCGATCCTTCTACCGCGATTATGTGTTTCGGGAAATGATTCTGCGACGAAGCTTCGATGAGATCTCACGAATGAACGGGTGGGACTTCCATATCGATGGCATTCACCTCAACAGCAACGGCGGGCGAATCCTCGTCGAGGTGGTGCAGCAATTCTTGGACTCCTGAGAGACCGCACGGTCTCAAGCCTGTCATCACGTGACTGTTGACCAAAATCGACTTCTGGTCATACACTGACCGCTGTGGTGGCGGAACGTTCCCGCGGTGGCCGGCGAGAAAGGGCGGATCGGATCCTCGATACCGCTCGAGAGTTGTTGCTGTCCTGGGGTTATCGACGGGTGACGATCGATGAACTGGCTCGTCGGGCGGGTGTTGGCAAGGGCACCGTCTACCTGCACTGGCGCTCTCGCGAGGAAGTGTTCCACGCGGTCAGCGCCCGCGAAGCCGCGGCGATGGCGGACGCGATTGTGCAGGCGGTCCGTGATGATCCTGCCGAGGTTGCGCTACACCGTTATCTGCGCCGGCTGTTCGTCGAGGCGATGAACCGACCAGTGTTGCGCGCGCTCTACACCCGCGACGCCGACACGCTCGACACATTCCTCACCTAGACACATCATCATCACCTCGAGGAGAGCAAGCTCGGAGTCAACCGCGACTATCTAGGTGTGCTGGCCGCGGAGGGCATGCTGCGACCGGGTTTGCGGCTGAACGATCTCGATTACACCTTGCCCACCATCGTGTTCGGTTTCTTTGCGGCGGAGCCGTTTCTGCCGCCGTCTCTCGGGCTGACCCTCGACCAGAAGGCCGATCAACTCGCCGACACGGTACGCCGGGCTTTCGGGCCGACCGATGTACCGAGCAGTGCCGCCATCAAACGCGCTGCAGCGAAATCCATTCCGATTTTAGGGCGAATTGCTCGAGACCACCGCACGGCTACCTATGGAGGCGATCCGAATGACTGAGTTGACAACCGAGCTCATCCGCCCGCGTGGTCGGTATGGAGTGGACGGGGATTACCGGCTGATTCCGGCGCCGGTCATTTTCGGCAGCTATCTGTTGCTATGCCTTGCCGCAGTGGTTTTCGCGGGCAAGTTGCTGGTGAGCGGACGAACCCTGTTCGGTCTCGGCGTCGCCGTGGTTGCTTTCCTACTGATCAGCGTGGTCGTCAGCATCCGACGGTTCAGCCGGCGAGGGAAGTTCGAAGTCTGGGCACGCCTACTCACCCGGATCGGACTGCGTGGCGACGAACGTGTGCTTGACCTCGGCTGCGGGCGTGGCGCGGTCTTGCTCACGGCGGCCAAGCTGGTTCCGCGCGGAAGTGCTGTGGGAGTCGACATCTGGCGGGCCGACCAGACTGGGAACTCGCCGCAGGCCACTCTGGCTAACGCTGATGCGGAGGGCGTCGCGGACCGGGTCGAATTGCACACCGCCGACATGACCGATCTTGCGTTTCCCACCGACTGCTTCGACCTTGTCGTCAGCAACCTCGCGATCCACAATCTGCCCGACAACGACGCGCGGCGGTCCGCCATCGACGAGGCAGTGCGCGTGCTGCGGCCCGGCGGCCATGTCGTGATCGCCGACCTTGCTTTCACCCGCCAGTATGCGACCTGGCTGCAGGAATGCGGCATGGTGAGCGTCGAGCGGCAAGACCTCGGCTGGCGGGCGTGGTGGGGCGTTCCGTTCATCCGCGCCCACGCCGTCACCGCAACCAAGCCAACGTCGCTGCGGTGAGTACAAGTTCGGCCATCCGAACGGTCGCGCTGGAAGAAGCATTCCTGCACCCGCGGGTGTGGGACCTGTTCCCCGCGGCGCTACAGCAGAAGTATCAGCCGGTACGCGCCCGGCTCAGCGATGTCGGCTCTGCCCGTATTCGCGAGATGGACGCGGCCGGGATCGATGTGCAGGTGCTCTCACACGTCCAGCCGGGGGTGCAGATGCTTGCCGACGACCAAGTCGATCTGGCGGTCTCCGTCTGCCGCGAAGTCAACGACTGGCTGGCCGAAGTCATTGCGGCCCAACCAGCCCGATTCGCGGGCTTTGCCATGCTGCCCACCCAGTCACCCGCTCACGCCGCCGACGAGCTGGAGCGAGCGGTTCACCGACTCGGCTTCAAGGGCGCGTTGATCAACGGACACACCAACGGCCGCTACCTCGATGACCCGTCGTTCGACGTGCTGCTCGCGCGGGCCGAGTCGTTGGGTGTTCCGATCTACATTCATCCGACCGATCCGCCGCCGGCGGTATCCGATACCTATTACGCGCCGTTCGACTCCGCACTGGTGCCCACCTGGGGCTGGCCGGTGGAAACCGGCACGCATCTGTTGCGGTTGATCTGCGCCGGCGCGTTCGACCGGCATCCGGATCTGAAGATCGTCGTCGGACACATGGGCGAGCTGCTGCCGTTCTGCTTTACCCGGCTCAATGCCGGATTGACGATGGCCGGTTGGCTGTCGGCAGCCGGGTCCGAGCAGCCGCTGATGCGCAACAACGTCGGTTATTACTTGCGCAACAACGTGTTCATCACCAGCAGTGGGGTTTTCGACGTGCCGGTGTTCGATTGCGCCCGCGCGATGCTGGGTCTCGACAATCTGATGTTCTCGGTCGATTACCCGTTCCAGGACAACTTCGCCGCAATGGAATTCCTCGACCGATGTGACCTGGCCACCGATGAGAAGGAACGCTTTGCGCATCGCACCGCGGACACGCTGCTGAAGCTCGATGGCGACGAGCAGGACCGTAGCCGGCGGGTCGCAGTCGGCGATGCCTGGTACCGGCTCACCAGCCGGGCCAAGTCAAAGGTCGGCAGGGCGTTGATCTCCGCCCTGGTCAAGTAAGAGGTACCCGGTTACAGCGGGATGTTCTTGTGCCGCCCGCGCCGAGCCGGTGCCTCGGCCAGCGCCTCGGTGATCCGGCCGCGAGTGTGGGCGGGGTCGATCTTCTCGTCGACGACGCCGATCTCGATGGCGTTGTCCACGCCGCCGGCGATCCGCTCGTGCTCGGCGGCCAGCTCGTCGTGCAGCGCGTCGCGCTCATGGTCAGCCGCGGCGGCCAGCTTCTTCTTGTGCAGAATGCCGACAGCGGCCTTGGCGCCCATCACGGCGACCTCGGCGTCCGGCCAGGCGAACACCTTGGTTGCGCCCAGCGAGCGGGAGTTCATCGCAATGTAGGCCCCGCCGTAGATCTTTCGGGTGACCAGCGTGACCCGCGGAACGGTGGCCTCACCGAACGCGTGCAGGAGTTTGGCACCGCGGCGCACCACGCCACCCCATTCTTGGTCGACGCCGGGCAGGTAGCCGGGCACGTCGACGATCACGATCAGGGGGATGCCGAACGCGTCGCACAGTCGCACGAAACGTGCTGCCTTCTCGGCACTTTCCGAGTTGAGGCAGCCGCCGAGGCGCAGCGGGTTGTTGGCGAGCACGCCGACCGAGCGGCCCGACAAGCGGCCTAGGCCGACCACCATTGACGGCGCCCACTTGGCCTGGAACTCCTCAAACGGCGCGTCGTCGTCGAGCAGTGCGGTGACGAGCGGGTGTACGTCATAGGCCCGACGTGGCGATTCCGGCAGCAGCGCGTGCAGGTCGCTCTCGTGCGCCTCAGCCTTGCTGCGGTCGAAATGGCCCTGCTGGCAGAATAATCCGACCAGGCGGCGACCACGCTCGTAAGCGTCGGCCTCGTCGTCGGCGACGATGTGGCAGACTCCGGACTTCTTGTGGTGCGTGTCCGGGCCGCCAAGCGAGGCCATGTCCACGTCTTCACCGGTGACGCTGCGCACGACGTCGGGCCCGGTGACAAACACCCGACCCTCCGGCGCCATGATGACGACGTCGGTCAGCGCCGGCCCGTAGGCCGCGCCGCCGGCGGCGAAACCGACCACCACCGAGATCTGGGGGACGTATCCGGACGCGCGGATCATCGCCTCGAATACCAGCCCGACGGCGTGCAATGCCTTCACACCCTCGGCCAGCCGCGCACCGCCTGAATGCCAGATGCCCACAATCGGGCTCTGCTCTTCGATGGCGGTGTCGTAGGCGTTGACGATGTGCGTGCAGCCCTCGAGCCCCATAGCCCCGCCCATCACGGTGCCGTCGGTGGCAAATGCGATGGTGCGCAAGCCGTTAACGGTTCCGCCCGCGGCGAGCACGCCGGAGCGGTCGCGCTCGTGCAGCAGCTCGATGCTGCCGTCGTCGAAGAACCTGCTCAGCCGCAGCAGTGGATCGCGCGGGTCGAGCGACTCATCGATTGCCTCAGGGGCCAGGGTCGTCATCGCAATTCTCCTCGTCTGATTGCTGTTCGGGGATGCGGGGTTAGTAGCGGCCAAAGGTCAACGCCACGTTGTGCCCGCCGAACCCGAAAGAGTTGTTGATCGCGTACTTGTAGTCGCCGGGTCGCGGCTGGCCTGCCACCACGTCCAGGTCGACCTCAGGGTCCAGGTTCTTAAGGTTCAGCGTGGGCGGAATGACCTGGTCGCGCAGTGCCATGACGGTCAGGATCGACTCGACGGCGCCGACCGCGCCGACCGAGTGGCCGAGCGCGGACTTCGGTGCGTACACCGCCGCGTTGCCGCCGTGCGGGCCCAGCGCGTTGTTGATGGCCTTGCCCTCGGCCAGGTCACCAACCGAGGTGCCGGTGGCGTGGGCGTTGACGTGGCTGATGTCGGCCGGGGTGAGGCCGGCGAGCTGGATCGCCCGTGTCATCGCGTGCCCGGCACGCTCGCCGTTGGGGTCCGGCGCCACCATGTGGAAGCCGTCCGAGGTGACGCTGGCCCCCATGATCCGGGCCAGGATGTTGGCCCCGCGCGCCTTGGCGTGCTCCTCGGTCTCGATCACCATCAACGCGGCCGCCTCGCCGAACACAAACCCGCTGCGGTCTTTGTCGAACGGGCGACAGGCGCCGGCTGGGTCATCGTTCTTGGTGGACAACACAATGCGCATCTGGGCGAACCCGGCGATGGGCACCGCCTCGATCCTGGTCTCGACGCCACCACAGATCGCGATGTCGGCCTCGCCCAGCGCGATCTGCTGCCAGGCACGGGCGATGCTTTCCGAACCGGAGGCGCACGCCGACACCGAGGTCATCACCCCGGCTTTGGCATGCCGTTCCAACCCGACCGCGGCCGCCGCGCCGTTGGGCATGTACATCTGGATGACCAGCGGCGAAACCGCCCGCAGGCCCTTTTCTCGCATGCCGTCGTAGGCGAAGACCAACTCCTCGCTGGAGCCCATGCCGGTGCCGACGGACACCAGCAGCCGGTTGGTATCCACCTCCGGCGACCCGGCGTTCTCCCACACCCGCCGGCTCAGCACGGTGGCCATCTTCTGCAGATAGCCCATCCGGCGGTTCTCGACCCGGTTTAGTTGCTCGTCGAACTCCTCGAGCAGATGCCCACCGATGCGCACCGGTAGGTCGAAGTCCTTGACGAACGGGTCCTCGAGGGTACGGATGCCACTTTGCCCGTCCAGCAGCAACTTCCACGTGGTCTCGGCGTCGGTTGCCAGGGCAGTCGTCATGGCGACGCCGGTGACGACGATGTCGGGGAAACCGTTCCCCGTAGCCAACTTTGACGATGTGGTCATGGGCCCTACCAACGCGTCCTTCCTTATTTGTCCCGCTCCTCCTCGAGCCTTCTGCGGCCCGCATCGTCGCGAGACGCCTTGCTCAGTACCGCCCGAAAGCCAACGCGACGTTGTGTCCGCCGAAACCGAACGAATTGTTGATGGCGTACTGGTACTCGCCATAACGTGGCTCGCCCGCGACGACGTCGAGGTCGATCTCCGGATCGGGAGTGGTGTAGTTAAGTGTCGGCGGAATAACGCCATCTCGCAGCGCAAGCACCGTGAGGATCGATTCCAGCGCGCCGACAGAGCCGATGGAGTGGCCCAGCGCCCCCTTGGGCGCGTAGACCGCAGCCTGTTCGCATCCGGCGACCCGGATGGCGTTGGCCTCGGCCGTGTCGCCGATCGGTGTGGCGGTCGCGTGCGCGTTGACGTGGTCGATGTCGCTGGGTGAGATACCCGCCAGCTCAAGCGCACGGGTGATCGCCCGACCGGCACGAACGCCGTCGGCGGCCGGAGCCACCATGTGAAACGCGTCGGACGTGATGCCGGCACCCATCAACCGGGCCAGCGGCTTGGCGCCGCGGGCCTTGGCGTGTTCCTCGGTCTCGATGATCATCATCGCGCCGGCCTCGCCGAACACGAAGCCGTCACGGTCCTTGTCGAACGGGCGGGACGCCGCTTCGGGATCGTCGTTGCGGGTCGACATGGCCCGCATCATCGAGAACGCCGCGATGGGCAGTGCCTCGATGTTGCCCTCGACGCCGCCGCAGACGGCAAAGTCCGCGTCACCCATGACGATTTGCCGCCACGCGTGGGCGATGGCCTCCGAACCCGACGAGCAGGCCGACACCGGGGTCATCACTCCGGCGCGGGCACCCAACTGCAGACCAACGACGGCCGCAGCGCCGTTCGGCATGATCATCTGCACGGCCAGTGGCGACACCTTGCGGGGGCCGCCCTCGTTCATCAGGTCGTAGCTCTCGACGATCTTTTCGGCACCGCCCAGGCCTGTGCCGACCACGACCGTGAACCGGTCCGGGTCGACTTCGGGGCTGCCGGCGTTCTCCCACAACTGGCCGCTGAGGTGCTTGGCCATCCGCTGGACGTAGGACATCCTGCGCAGGTCGAGTCGACCCATGTGGTCGTCGGGGGATTCCTTGAGGTGCCCGCCGATCTTGACCGGCAGATCCCACTTCGTGACGAACTCGTCTTCGAGCACGCGGATGCCGCTTTCGCCGGCCAGGAGACCCTTCCACGTGCCTTCGACGTCCGGCGAGATCGAAGTCGTCGCCGTGACGGCGGTTACCACAACATTGGGGTAACCGCCGTTAGCAGTGGAAGGTTTGGTCACTTGCTGTCAGCTTCCTGCTTCGCGGGGTCCGCATCGAACTTCGCGCGCAGCGCCTGGGCGGCCTCGGGGTTTTCTTCCTCGAGCTTCTGGATGTAGTTGACGACGTCACCGACGGTGCGCAGACCGGCGAGGTCCTCGTCGGGGATCTTCACGCCGTACTTGTCCTCGGTCTGCACGGCGATCTCCACCATCGACAGCGAGTCGATGTCCAGGTCGTCGACGAACGACTTCTCCGGGGTGATCTCCGACGGCTCGATACCGGTGACCTCTTCGATGATCTCGGCGATACCGGCGATGATTTCTTCCTGGCTGACGGACACGATGTGTTTCCCTTCGTAATGTGTTGTGTACTGCTGACTTAACGTGCGGTATGCGGTTGTAGTAACGAACATGTTCGACTTTTTCTTTGGGTAGCCTTGCCGCCCAGTGGGTTTACAGCTCCGTCAAACCGTCCAGGTCTACGGGGGTCTTGACGGCACGCACCGGTACCCCGCGGAGTTCACGTTTGGCGATGCCCGACAGAGCCCCCGCCGGTGGGAACTCGACGATCGCCGTGACGCTGCGCTGACGCAGAGTTTCGGAGCACAGGTCCCAGCGCACCGGCCGGGTCAACTGTGCGACAAGCTTTTCCATCGCATCGGCGGCCGAGCTCACCGGCTGGCCGTCGCGGTTGGACAACAGAACATCGGTCGGCTCGGAGGTCGCCACGTTCTGCACCGCGGCGGCGTAACCGTCGAGGGCCGAGGCCATGAACTCGGTGTGGAAGGCGCCGGCGACGCCCAAAGCGCGAACCCGGGCCTTCTCTGGCGGGTCTTCGGCGAGCTTCTCCAGCGCGCTCAGCCGGCCGGCGGCGACGATCTGGCCCGTGGCGTTGCGGTTGGCCGCGACCAGGTCGAGGTGTTCGAGCCGCGCGAGCACCTCGGTCTCGTCGCCGCCGAGAACGGCGGACATGCCGGTCGGCTCGTTGGCGCAGGCCTTGGCCATCTCCGCACCGCGGGTGGCGGCCAGCGCGACGGCGTCATCGGCGGAGATCACTCCGGCGATCGCGTAGGCGGCGATTTCACCGACCGAGTGGCCGGCGACGACAAGTTCTTCCCCGGCGAGCCCGTCGCCGGCACGCAGTCCCCGCGTTGTCAGCTCCTGGTGCGCAAGCAGTGTGGCGGCGACGATCAAGGGCTGGGCGATCGCGGTGTTGGTGATTTCCTCGGTCGAGGCAGTGGTGCCCAGCCGGGACAGGTCCAGTCCGCTGGCCATCGACCACGACGTCAGCCGTTCTGCGGCGCCGGGCAGATCCAGCCACGGCGACAGCATCCCCTCGGTCTGCGACCCTTGTCCGGGCGCAAGCAATGCAATCACATTCTTAAGGGAACACTGTGAAGGCGTCTTTGGGCGGTGTAACAGATTATGAACCTTGTCTTATGTTTTTGTGGAAACCCCACAAAACAGCACGCGATGCGACGTGTTTGAGATCGCACCGCAATCTGTCATCCGGCTTCGGCGGTCCCGGAAGGCGCGACCAGCTCCTTTTCCACTGTTGGCGTGACAGGCATCACTATGTTGCTAGCAGCGCTGGACTGCTGGGCCTGGTATGTCAGGTGGCCCACGGTCGCGGCCACCCGGAGGACGTAAGCGTCACGCGGCAGGGTGGGGTCGCGTCCGGTGAAGTCGGCGATCCGGCGCAGTCGGTAGCGCACGGTGTTTGGATGAACGAACAACTTGCGGGCGCAGGCCTCGATCGCTCCGCCGCAGTCGAGGTAGGCATCCAGGGTCTCGGTGAGGGTGGGACCGGCGTCGGCGAGCGGCCGCATCACGTCGGTGTGCAACGCCGCGATGGCCGATGCGTCGCCCATCAGAGCCCGCTCGGGCAGCAGCTCGCGGGCCAGGACCGGCCGCGGTGCGCCCCGCCAGCCGGTCACGGCGTTCATCCCGGAGATCGCCTCGCTGGCGCTGTGATAGGCCGCGGTCAGCATCGGCGCCGTCGGGCCGATCACCACCGGGCCATCCGAGAACGCGCCCAGCAGGTCCCCGAACACCTTCTCGGTCTGCGTCAACTGGCCGGACACGATCGCCACCAGGTATGTCCCGTGCACGTCAATGAGCGCGGCGCGTCCATGACGTGCCGCGATATCCCGCACGTCTTGGCTGGCGCGATCTTCTCGGCCCGGTGGTGGAGTGCCCACCACCACCGTCGCCGGCGCGGTGGTATCCCAGTTCAGCGCGGCGGCCCGGGACAGCAGTTCAGGACCGGTGTCGCCGCGCACCACGGCGTCGACGACGCTGGCCTCCATTCGGCTGTCCCAGCTTCCGCGGGCCTCGGCCGCATCCGCGTAGGCAGTGGCCGCGCTGAAGGCCAGGTCGCGGCTGTACTTCATAATTCCCACCGTCAGCGCGGTCAGCTGTTCCTCATCGCGGGTCAGCACCGGAGCAACTTCTTCGAAGTACTCCATGGTGACCCGCAGCATGTCGACCGAGTGGCGCAAAGGCATCCGCCGGGTCAGATCCTGCGGCATCAGCTCGAAGGCCCGTGCGGTGTAGTTGACGTTGCTGTGCGGGTCGGTCATCCACTCGACGAAGCTCGCTACGGCGGTCTGCACGACCAGCGCCAGGCTGGCCCGCTGCGAGGCTTCCAGCTCGGCGAAGAACGGCAACCGCTCCTGCATTACCGTCACCGCCTGGGTGGAGAACCGACCGGAGTACTGCTTCAACCGCCGCAGCAGCGACTCCGGAACACTGTCCAGCAGTTCCAGCGTCGACCGCGGAGTCGCGAACTTCTTGTCGGGCACCCCTAAAAGCTACGCTGATTTTCTGGATGTTTCCGCTAAAGGCGCGCGGTTCAGGCGCCCGGTCCTGGGTCGGAGGTTTGCGCCGGCGCGGCTTGTACGTCGTCGATTCGGTATTGCCGTGCTGCCGCGATCGGTACTGATGGGTCGATGTGGCCGTCGCGTGCCAGGGCCTCGAGCACGGCGACGACTTGGGATTCGGCGTCGGTGTTGAAGTAGCGGCGCGCGGCTGGGCGGGTGTCGGAGAAGCCGAACCCGTCGGTGCCCAGCGTGAGGTAGCTGCCCGGGACCCATGGCCGGATCTGTTCGGGCACCGCGCGCATCCAGTCCGAGACCGCGATGAACGGGCCCGTCGATGTGGACAGGGCTCGCGTGAGGTAAGCCTCGCCGGGGGTCCGGTCCGGGTGGCGCAGCCGTTCGCGCTGAAGGGCGACGCCGTCGCGGTTGAGCTCGCTCCAACTGGTCACCGACCACACGTCGGCGGCGACGTCCCATTGGTCGGCCAGCATGTCGGATGCCCGCAACGCGGCGGGCATGGCGACACCGGAGGCCAGGATGGCGGCGGTGTTGGTGCGGGGTTCGGTGGCCGGCCGATAGCGGTAGATGCCGCGTAGGACGCCCTCGGGGTCGAAGTTGGCCGGCTCGGGTGGTTGCACGTAGGGCTCGTTGTAGATGGTCAGGTAGTAGAAGACGTTCTCGGCGTGCTCGCCGAACATCCGGGCCAGCCCGCCTTCGATGATGTGGGCGATCTCGAAGGCGAAGGCCGGGTCATAGGACAGCACAGCCGGATTGGTGGCGGCCAGCAACGGTGATTGGCCGTCGGCGTGCTGCAGGCCTTCACCGGTCAGCGTGGTGCGCCCGGCGGTAGCGCCGAGCAAAAAGCCGCGCGCCATCTGGTCGGCGGCGGCCCACAGGCCATCCCCGGTGCGCTGAAATCCGAACATCGAATAGAAGATGTAGATCGGGATCATCGGCTCGTTGTGCGTCGAATACGAGGTGCCCGCCGCGGTGAACGAGGCGACCGATCCGGCTTCGTTGATGCCCTCGTGCAGGATCTGGCCGATCTCGCTTTCCTTGTAGGCCAGCATGAGGTCGGCGTCGACGGCGGTGTAGAGCTGGCCGTTGCGGTTGTAGATCTTCAGCGACGGGAACCACGAGTCCATCCCGAACGTGCGTGCCTCGTCGGGGATGATCGGGACGATTCGCGGGCCAATTTCCTTGTCGCGCAACAGTTCTTTGAAGGTACGTACCGTGGCCATGGTGGTGGCCACTTCCTGGTTACCAGAGCCCTTCTTCAGCGCGCCGTAGGCCTCGCGACCGGGCAGCCGCAGCGTCTTGGTTTTGGTGCGCCGCTCGGGCACGAAACCGCCCAGTGCGTGGCGGCGCTCCAGCAGGTAGCGGATCTCGGGGGCTTCCGGTCCGGGGTGGTAGTACGGGGGCAGGTAGGGATCCTGCTCGATTTGGGCGTCGCTGATCGGGATCCGGATGGCGTCGCGGAAGTCCTTGAGGTCCTGCAGCGCAAGCTTTTTCATCTGATGCGTCGCGTTGCGGCCCTGGAAATGCGCGCCGAGTGAATAGCCCTTGATGGTCTTGGCCAGGATCACGGTCGGCTGACCGTGGTGATCGACGGCGGCCCGGTAGGCGGCATAAACCTTGCGATAGTCGTGACCACCTCGCTTGAGGTTCCAGATCTCGGCGTCGGTCATCTGCTCCACCAGCGCCTTGGTGCGCGGATCGCGCCCGAAGAAGTGATCCCGCACGTAGGCGCCGTCGTTGGCCTTGTAGGTCTGATAGTCACCATCAGGCGTCGAGTTCATCAAATTCACCAGCGCGCCGTCGCGGTCGGCGTGCAGCAGCGCATCCCACTCGCGACCCCACACCACCTTGATGACGTTCCAGCCCGCACCCCGGAAGAACGACTCCAACTCCTGAATGATCTTGCCGTTGCCGCGCACCGGGCCATCCAGGCGCTGCAGGTTGCAGTTGACGACGAAGGTCAGGTTGTCCAGGCCCTCCAGTGCGGCGACGTGGGCCAGGCCACGGCTTTCCGGCTCGTCCATCTCGCCGTCGCCCAGGAACGCCCACACGTGCTGATCGGAGGTGTCGGTGATGCCGCGGTCGTGCAGATAATGGTTGAACCGGGCCTGATAGATCGCGTTCATCGGGCCCAGCCCCATCGACACCGTGGGAAACTCCCAGAAGTCGGGCATCAGCCGCGGGTGCGGGTAGGACGGCAGCCCGCCGCCAGGATGGCTGTGTTCCTGCCGGAAACCGTCGAGTTGATCGGTGGACAACCGCCCCTCCAGAAACGCCCGAGCGTAAATGCCGGGGGAGGCGTGGCCCTGAATGAACACCTGGTCCCCACCGCCGGGATGCGATTTGCCGCGGAAGAAATGGTTGAAGCCGACCTCATAGAGCGCCGCCGACGATGCATAAGTCGAAATATGGCCGCCCACACCGACTCCCGGGCGCTGCGCCCGGTGCACCATGATGGCCGCGTTCCATCTGATCCAGGCCCGGTAGCGGCGTTCGACGTCCTCATCGCCAGGGAACCAGGGCTCCATCTCGGTCGGGATGGTGTTGACGTAGTCGGTTGATGTCAGCGACGGCAGGGCCACCCGCTGCTCGCCGGCCCGCTCCAGCAACCGCAGCATCAGATAACGCGCCCGCGACGGCCCCGAGCGCTCAAGCAGCTCATCGAAGGACTCCAGCCACTCGGCGGTCTCCTCCGGGTCGATGTCCGGGAGATAGGACGCAACACCTTCGCGAATCACCCGGACGCGGTCGGGTTCGCTTGTGCCGGTTGGATTCTTCGCCAGATCGTGGCGGACGAATTCGGTGGTCAACGCATTACTCCTTATTTGACGGCTGGTCGGCTTGTGGCTGATCGAGCCGTCGCGGATTGACGTCTTTGGTTGTGGTCGGTGCTGTGGCCCTTGTCGGGGTTGCTCCTATCGTGCCGCACCGGGTGTCACCCCGCGTAGTCCCCATGGAGGCTTGCCGTGGCCGCTACCCGGTAACGTCTCAACCTGTGCGGATCGGATCGATCAGATGGCCCGGCTGGGGCGGTGCTGCACGGGCGGCGGGCTCCGTCGCAGCCGTCCTGATCGCTGTTGTCGGGTGCACCACCGTCACCGACGGCACGCCGGGCGCCGACATGGCGATCGCGCCGGCTTATCGCGCATCGGTGTCCGCCTCGGTGTCGGCCTCGATCGCTACCTCCAGCGTCAGGGAGTCGCGGCGTCAGCAGCAGTTGACCACGCAGGCCGTGGTCAAGGTGTGCGAGTCGTTCGTCACCAGCAGCAAAGAGGCCGTCGACCGAGTGAACGACTTCGTCGCCGCCTACAACAAGGGCGGCGACACCTCAGCCGCCGAGCAGCCCGCGATCGATGCGCTCACGCACAGCGCCGACGCGGTCGAAGGCGACAGCAACGGCCCGCTGTCACAGCAACTGCGGGAGGCCCTGAACGCCTACGACGACGCCGCCCGCGGCGTGGCGAACGCGATCCGCGCGCATTCGGGCATCGACCAGTTCAATCAACGGGTCAATCTGCTCAACGACGCCAAGGGCGAAGCCGTCAAGCGTTGTCGGGCGTCCCTTTGAGTCGGCGGATGTGCAACGCTACGGGCTGTGCGACGATAAATTGCATCGCAGGGCGTGTTTCACGCTGGAATGGCTTGGAACTGACGAGGAGGTCGCACGGTGGTCGCGGCGGATGACGCCCCGGGTTATGCCGGCAAACTGGGCATTCAACGAGGGCAGGTTGTCCAGGAGTGGGGTTGGGACGAGGACACCGACGACGATATCCGCGCCGACGCGGAGGATGCGTGCGGTGGCGAGTTGCTCGACGAAGACACCGATGAGGTGGTCGACATCGTCTTGCTGTGGTGGCGCGACGGCGACGGCGACCTTGTCGACACCCTGATGGACGCCATCACGCCGTTGGCCGACGACGGCGTGATCTGGGTGCTCACACCCAAGACCGGCCGGCCGGGGCACGTGCTTCCCGCTGAGATCGCCGAGTCGGCGCCCACCGCGGGGCTGATGCCGACCTCGTCGGTCAACCTCGGCGACTGGAGCGGGAGCCGGTTGGTGCAACCGAAGTCGCGCGCCGCGCGGCGCTGATGCTTCCCGTCGGCGTGAGCGCACCGGACTTCACGCTGCACGACCAGAACCGACAGCCGGTCACCCTCAGCGACTTCCGCGACGCCAAAGACGTGCTGCTGGTGTTCTTTCCGCTGGCCTTCACCGGCATCTGCCAAGGCG
>NZ_JBAPRN010000048.1:0-12299 GCF_049281135.1 Mycobacterium sp.
CAACACTTGCAGAACGTGGCCAACTCGACCCAGCCGCGGCCAGTTCCAACCCTAAACACTGCGGTTGCGCCCGACAACCGGCAGCGCACGAAATGTGTAACCGGTCAACCCAGTGCGGCAACTACCACGCGATCCGGCACACCGGAACTTTAGAATTCGCGGAACATACACTCGCGGTTGACCTTTCGCTTTATCGACGGCTATCTGCAGCCACCACGCTGTTATACCGATCTGGCGCTGTCGCTGCGGAAGCCACGATGGATCGGGGAAGATGCGTGGCATGCACGATCACCTGCTGATCGCGGTCTACGCGCTGGCCGGCGTCGCCGCCGTCGAAGCAGCAGCCCTGGGCGTTGGTTGGTGGCTGCTGCGCCGGGTCAGGGCTGAAAACGAGGCGCTCCGACAGCCGCCTGACTTATTGAGTTTCGGATCAAAAGCGGTCAAGACGGTATGGGAGACCGCGAGCCTGATGCGCAAGGAAGGTTTCGGCGCCGCGGTCCGCAGCTCGATCGAAGACCTCGCCGATTGGGCGGAGGTGGAACGCCCTGATCTGGCCCGGGTGACACCGGACGGCAGAGTGGCGATTCTGTTCTCAGATATCGAGGAGTCGACCGCACTCAACGAGCGGGTCGGCGACCGCGCCTGGGTGCGGCTGATCGGTGAGCACGACAAGCTGGTTCGCAAGCTGGTCAAGCAGCGCTCGGGTCATGTGGTGAAAAGTCAAGGTGACGGTTTCATGATTGCCTTTGCCCATGCCGAGCAGGCGGTGCGCTGCGGTATCGACATGCAGGACGCGCTTCACAGAGACGCACAACACAAGCGGCGCAACGGGATTCGAGTACGGATCGGCGTCCACATGGGTCGCTCGGTGCGCCGCGGCGACGACCTGTTCGGCCGCAACGTCGCGATGGCGGCGCGCGTCGCCGCCGAAGCCTGCGGCGGGGAGGTTCTGGTGAGCAACACCGTGCACGAAGCGCTCAGCGGTTGCGAGGACCTCACCTTCGATGGCGGCCGTGACGCCGAGCTCAAGGGCTTTGCCGGCACGCATCGGCTCTACGCCGTCGCCGCTGCCTGACTGGTCACCCTGCTAGCCCTCGCCGGCCTCAGCCAGCCGCTGTTGTAGCCGGTCGCGAATTTCGTTCGGGGTGTATGCCCGGCGTCGGCGCTGATCGCGAGCGACCAGCACTCCCCCGGCAGCCACCCCGACCACCCCGGCCAATCCCAGCAACTTCCAGATCGTGCGCATCGGGTCAGGTTATTCGCGAGTGCATCCCGACGGGGACGGTATTGCATATGGTGCGGTGGTGGACACGCACACAGTGACCTTGACCCAGGCTTTAGAACAGACCAGGACCGGCGACGTCTGGCTGTTCCGCGGGCATTCCGGACCTGACCGCGCCATCCAGACGATGTCGAACAGCCCGGTCAACCACGTCGGCATGACGGTCGCGATCGAGGATCTGCCGCCGTTGATGTGGCACGCCGAGCTCGGCGACAAGTTGACGGACGTCTGGACCGCGAACAACCACCGGGGTGTGCAACTCAACGACGCTCGCGAGGCCGTCGAGCGATGGCTGACTCGCTACGGCCAGCGCTGTTGGTTTCGTCAGATGACGCCCCACATCGACCACGATCAGGAGAACCGGTTGCTGCGCGTCATCGCCCGCATGGACGGCACGCCCTTTCCGTCGACGACCCGGCTCACGCTGCGCTGGCTGCGCGGTCAGCTCCCGACCCGGTACGACTGGGTGCGCGGCATCCCGTGGGTGGATTCGCGCGTTCGCGAATCGACCCGGCGCCGCAGGGAGGAGCAGCGCAAGGGCCGCTTCGAATCCGCTTACTGCGCCGAGACAGTGGCAGTCACCTACGAGGAGATGGGCCTGATCGAAACCGAGAAGCGGTCGAATTGGTTTGACCCTGGCCGGTTTTGGAGCGGTGACGATCTTCCGTTGATAGCGCCCTACCGTCTGGGCAGTGAAATCGCCGTCGTCGCAGACTGATCGACGTCGTGGCGGGTCGTCAGAGGGGCATCCAGGTCTTGTTGTTCCAGAACCCCCAGGCACGAGCCGTCATATTCCACATCACGCTCGCGCCCGGGGCCCACGGCGGTGGCGGCGGTTGCGGCGGCGCCCAGGACGGCGGGAGTCCCCAGGGTCCGTTGCCCATCGGACCACCTTGACCTGCTGCGCGTTCCCAGTCGTGGCATTGATTCCAATCCCAGTCGTAGATGCTGCCCCAGCCCGGGTCCCATGTCTGACCGGGACACCAGTGAAAGCTCGGAGCGGGTGCGGCCACCGCGATACCGTCGGCCAGTCCGCACGCGGCTAACGCCATGGCGCTGCACAGGAGCACCAGGGCCGCCAATTGCTTCATCGTCGCCATCCCCAGAGTTTGCCTCAGCCAGACTCCGGGCAAGCCCTAAACCGCGCGTCGCGCAGGACGCGGCACCCAGGCTTGCAGCGCTCTGCGACCGATCAATTGACAGTTGTGGGTATGGGCGAGTTGTTTGGCCGCAGCAGTGAATTCCTGATTGCTGATGACGATGCTCCTCGTGCATCCGTGGTGGCGGGCACCAGCCACCACCTGCTGAACAGCCGCGACGCCGACTGGCCTGCCGAGTCGCTTGCACTGCACCGCAACCGACTTGCCGTCCTTGTCGCCGATCAGGTCGACGCCGTAGTCGCCGCTCGCCGGGGTGAACGTCACCCGCCAGCCGGCCCGCTGCAGGCGGGCCGCCACGTAGTCCTCGAATTCCGTTCCGGTCATGGCATCGATCGCCGCCATCCCGTCGGCGCGCCCTCGCCGATTGCCTTCCGCCGACAGCAACACCGCGAGGATCAATCCGACGGCCGCGCCCACCAGACCCGCCCTGACGCTGTGGCCGACGAGGCCCGCGAACAGCCCGAAATACAGCGGCAGGAAGAGGTAGGTGATTCTCATCTCGCGCCGATGATAAGGACAGTCACCGACAAGCCAGCTGAACGCGGGGACTCACCGTGTCGACCGGCGCCCCTTATTAGCTGGCTCGCAGGCCAGGCCATCGCCGTCGAGGTCGAGATCCGGCCGATAGGCGGGGTCACTGGTCGGGATGCTGTACCGCCCATCGGCGTGCGCTTCATTGCAGTCCTGGTACGGCGGGCCCGCCAATACCGTTGGTGCAGAATCAATTTCGATGCCAAAGATGAGCGATGTGACGACGAGTGCGGCGCGCAGCATGACAACCCCTGCAGATGAACTCTTGGTGTCGACAAGCATAAGTCCGCGGATCGCCTGCCGCAGCACAACGCCCCCAGCGGCATCCGGGCCGCGGCGTCAACGCGAACCTACAATCCCGGGAAAATGGGGAAATCGCCCCACGACTTTCGCAGACTGATACCGCCACACTTAACGCAATATCTGCCGTCAGAAGGGATCGACCTTATGTACGTGTCCAAAACGCGGCTTGCGATCGGGACGTCGCTCATGGCGTTGACTTTCGGAATGCTGGGCGGTGGGACGGCCTATGCGTTCCAGGAGCACATGTTCAACGCCAGAAACGACCTCCAGCAGGCCGTCAACGAACTCAACCAGGCTGAACACGACAAAGGTGGACACCGCGAAAACGCCGTCGGGTTGGTGCAACAAGCGATCAACCAGGTCAATCAAGGCATTGTGGCTGGTGGCGGCACGCCCTAGCCGTCGTGGGTACAGGGCGTGTTGATCGGACGGACGCCGCCAGCGGGCGATTCTCCCCCGCGCTGAAGTTCGTGCTGATGGTCGGCGTGATGAGTTTTTTCGCCGACTTCACCTACGAGGCCTCCCGAGGCATCGTCGGCCCTTACCTGGGACTGCTCGGCGCCGGTGCGCTGGCCATCTCGTTGATCAGTGGGTTCGGCGAGCTGCTCGGCTACGGGCTGCGGCTGGTGTCCGGGCGCAGTGCTGACCGCACCGGTTTGTACTGGCCGATCACGATCGGCGGCTACATCCTGCAGATGTCGGTGGTGCCTCTGCTGGCGCTGGCCGGCAGCTGGCAGGTCGCCGCACTGCTGGTCATCCTGGAGCGAGTCGGCAAAGCCATCCGCAACCCGCCCCGCGACGCCATGCTTTCGCACGCCGGCAAGAACATGGGCTACGGCTGGGCCTTCGGCGTACACGAGGCACTCGACCAGTTCGGCGCCATGTGCGGGCCGCTGCTCATCGCGGTTGTCCTCGCGGTCAGCGCAGATGACTACCGACTGGCCTTCGCCGTTCTCGCCGTCCCAGCGGCCATCATGCTGTCCCTGCTGGGTGTGGCTCGGCTGGTTTACCCGCGCCCCCGAGACCTCGAGCCCGACACCGATGCCGTGCACACCGACGGGCTGCCCAAAGCGTTCTGGATCTACCTCGCCGCGGCGGCCCTGGTCGCGGCCGGATTCGCCGACTTCCCGATCATCGCCTACCACTTCCAGCACGCCGGCACCGTGTCGGCCAGCCTCATCCCCGTCTTCTACGCGGTCGCGATGGCGGTCAGCGGCGCCGGCTCGTTGGTGTTCGGACGGCTGTACGACCGCTTCGGCGTCGCGCTGCTCGTCCCGCTGACGCTGCTGGCCGCGGGGTACGCGCCACTGGCGTTGCTCGGCGGCCGGTGGGCCGCGCTGATCGGCGTATGCCTCTGGGGCCTGGGCATGGGTGTGCACGAATCCATCATCCCCGCGGCGGTCGCGCCGATGGTCTCGCCTGACCGCCGGGCCTCGGCCTACGGCCTGTTTACTGGCGTCTACGGCATCGCCTGGTTTGCCGGCAGCGCCGCGATCGGCGCGCTGTTCAGCCTGTCGCTGACCAGCGTTGCGGTTTTCGCAGTCGTCGCCGAATTCGCCGCCATCCCACTGCTGCTCATCGTTCGCCGCCTCACCATGCGTTCGCAATGCCCAATCATGTTGTGAGCAATCGAAGTGTCGTCGCCGCGGCTTCGTCTCCGACCAGCGTACGAGCGGATAGTCAGGAGCCGATCTGCTCAAACATCTGTGCCGGATCACTGCCGAGTTGCCGGGCGATGTCGCCCGTATCCCAGTACTCGCGCCAGCAGGTGATCGCGCCGTCGCGGACTTCGAAGATCGCCGTCACATGAAACGAGACTCGCTTGCCCGCAATCATGTTCACGTCGAGCCGCTCCATCACGACCGTATCGTCGTTGGAAACGACCGTTCGAATCTCGCTGCCCTCCACCATGCCCGACGCCAGCTGGTTGTGTTTCTCCAGCTCGGCGCGCGCCGCATCGCGTCCGCGAATGATCGGTGAGAGCGGCACGTTGAGCTGCCACACGAAGTCATCGGCCATCAAAGCAGTCATAGCGTCGACATCCATGTGTTCGCCGTACGCCGCGTGCACGAAGTCCAGGACGATCCGTTCAATTGCGTCTGCCATCGATCTACTCCCTGATCAGCTCCGATCATCAAGGTAGACCGACGTCGCGGCCCGCGGGTGCGCTTACACAGTCCGCTTAACCGCAGGGAGTAAGCGGTGGCGGCGTCCAGCTTCCGTCGAAGATCGCGGCACGAGGACGGTAGAGGCGGATGAGGTAATTCCAACCCTCCGGCGTGACGATCGCGTTCGGCGGGACGTCGCCGTCCGCCGAGGCAACGAATCGCACGGTCGTCGAGCCATCATCGTTGCGATCGCCGGTGACACTGTTGACCGAGTAGAGGTCCTTGGCGTTCGGCTCGAAGAAACCCAGCGCGTTGTACACCGACACTGACCAGAACGCTTCGACCGGAACATCTTTGAACACCAACTCGTAGTCACCGGGCGGGACTCTCGGGTCGACACCGACGTATGTCGCCTCGGAGGTGGGCAGCCCGCCCCACCCGGCCGCAGTCCCGATCAGGTGACGCACCGGGTCGACGCCATCGCAACTACCGAATGTCCGGTCAAAGTTGTTGAGCCCGCGGGCAAGCGCCAACAGTGCGTCGCGGGTTGCGTTGAGGCTGTCGACGTCGTAGTCCGGCTTGACGAATGCTTCAGACGAGCCGGCCTGTATCGCGAGGCGGTCTTGAACCGCCACGACGGCAGCAACATCCCCAGGATCGTTGGGGTCAACCAAGATTCGAACGCCGACCAGGACGTGCTGCGATTCGTATTGATCACTCGTCAGCGTATGTTCACCGGGCTCGTGCAAGACGCTGTTTACGAAGTGGTCTTCGTTGACGACCATCGCCGAGAGGTACCGACCGTCGGCATCCGGCAAGCTCAGCCGAGCCGGTCGCGCGAGATCGACGATTGCGAAACTGTATAACGTGTCCCGGTTCAGTCTGATGACCGTCTGTTCATCGATGCGGGCAGGTGTGCGGTTGTGCCGAAAGCTCCCGATTCCTCCTGCGAGGGCCTGGATGTCGGCGAACATCCGATGGGTCTCCGCCCGGACGAAGTTGTCGACGTTAACGAGAATCGCCATCGTCTGGGGTTCTACGACTTCGCTTGGTGGGGAATGCCTGTCAGCATGATCTCCGCCGCTCGCCGAGGCACTTCGGCCAACGCCGGGAATGCGGCCATGCGCTTGGGGACCCGTACGTGCCGTCGGTCCTTTTGCACCGCCCTGACGACCTCCTCGGCGACCTTGCCCGGAGGGACTTTGATAGCGACCCGGAATCGGTAAGTCCGCTCGAAGGATCTCGCCGTCGGCTCGTAATCGTCGGCGTGACTAAGCATGTCGGTGAGTGTCGGTCCGATTTCCACAAGAGTCGTGCGGATCGGCAACCCGCGGAAATCGGCTCGCAACCCTGCCGTGAAATGGGTCAGCGCCGCCTTGCACGCCGAGTACGTCACGAGACCGGGTATCACCATGCAGTCCCCCCCTGACGAGACGTTGACGATGTGGCCACCGCCGCGCTCGAGCATCCGGGGGATGACTTGCCGGCATAACACGGCCGGTGCCAAATAATTGACTTCGGTGACGCGGCGGAGTTCATCGGGAGGTATCTCACCGAACCAACCGACGGCGTCCAGGCCGGCATTGTTCACTAGGACATCAATCGGTCCGGCTTCGTCCTCGACCCTCTGGATCAGGGTGGCCACATCGGTTGGGTCAGAGAGGTCCGCAGGATGTGCAGTGCCGCCAAGTTCGGCCGCAAGCGCTCGGAGGGCATCTTGGGTCCGAGCGACGAGAGCTACCCTGGCACCGGCACCGGCAAAGCGGTGGGCGAGGACCTCGCCGATTCCCCGCGATGCCCCTGTTATGAGTACTCGTTTGCCCTGCAGTTGCATTTTTTCGAGCGTACGCAGTGGCGGTGGACTGGGCACTGATTCGGAAATCTCTGGCGTGCCACTGGAGCGACGTGAGCGATGCAGGCCGCCCTGACCAGTTGGATGGGCGCATGGTTACATGCTTCAATCTGGCGAAGTCAGCGACGCGGGTTTGGTCCAATCATCTTGACCCCGTCTACGTTTAGGAGTGACCCATGGGCGACGCCGATGCCGCAGCGATCCGAGCGGCGAGGGGAGACTGGGTCAGCGAGCACCTCGAGACGTATCTGACGTCCGGTGGCACACGGGGCCACATCTTGGATCTGAATGAGGTCGGGGGTCGTGCGCTGACCACTCACTGCTTGCTCAAGTGTGTGGGTCGCAAGTCGGCGAAGGTATATGTCCGGCCGTTGATCTACGGCAACGTCGGTGGCGAGATCGTGATCGTCGCATCGAAAGGCGGCGCCGACACACACCCGGGATGGTATTTGAATGTCTTGGAGAGCAACACGATCGGTGTGCAGATCGCGACCCAAGCGTTCGAGGCCACCTGGCGGGAACCCGAAGGCGAGGAACGCCATCAGGTGTGGGCCCACATGGCTCACCTGTACCCGCCATACCTCACCTATCAACAGTCGACCAGCCGCCAGATCCCGCTGGTGATGTTGACGCCCGTGCGGCCGATCGACGTGTTCTCCGCGGAAGATTCGCAATAACCGGTAGTCATCGATGACGCTGGACTCGACACTGGTCAGCTCGGCGTCCCCTCACGCCGGATCGAGTGCGAGCATTCATTGAGATGGTGGTCAGTACTAAGCCGTCGTTACCATCGGCAGCTCCGGAGGCCACACCACGCTCTGAGTCGCTGGGAACGCAGCCACCGCCCGGAAACCGGGAGCCACCCCAAAATGCCCGGCCCGGTCGAGCCACTCCTCAACCAGCACGCGCAACACCTGCCGGACGATGTGCCCGCCCCGGCAACGCATAGACCCCGCACCCAAACTCCAATGCCGGTGCGCCCTAACGCCAATCACAAGATCATCCGTGGACATGGGGTCGCTGCCGTCCCGCTGCACGGCACCGATACCCAACATCAGCACCACGTCGGCCGGTAGCTCTACCCCACCGACGGTCGTTGGCTGGGTAGTAAACCGCTGGCAACTGGGCACCATCGGCTCCAACCGTAGAAGCTCTTCAATGAACTCGCGTATGAGCTCAGGCTGACGACGAAGCACGTCGCACAATTCGGGGTTGCGTGCCAACTCGAGTAAGTGCCAGCCGGCGTGTTTGAACAGATTGCGGCACGCCTCGGACAGCACATGGCCTGACCGCCCATTGAGGTGTTCAACCGGCAACAGCTGCAAGCGCGCCACGCTGTCGAAAAGGGCGCCGGCCATCGGCGTGGTCACGTCGGCCACCGCGTCACCGCCACCAGCGGCGACGAAACGATCGATCAGCGCGACGGCGGTCGGACGGAACACCGCCGCAACGTCATGAGCTGATTTTGGCGCGAATAGCTCCTGGTGAACGTCGAGATCGCTTTCGGGAAGAGCGCGGGCGCAATCCAAACTTGCATCGTCGAGATGCGCTAGCACCTCCTCCCGTCCGATCACGAACACCCAGTTTGCAAACACCCCGTCTGCCCCTGGATGTCGTAAAATCGGGCCGGCCTCTCGCGCTAGGCGCCAACCCAAGCCGCGGTCCGTGCTCAGGGCGTTTGCCGCCTCGGCCGGAAAGAGTGGGCAGTCGGCAAGCTTCACGTGCCCCTCATTCTCCGCTGCGTCGGCCGATGATCAGTCGAGAAGCTCTCGGACACTTAGAAACTGCCAGTGCCGGCGTAAGGCCACCAATCATTTGGGTCATTGGGGTTGTAGTACTCACCATTCGACGGTTGGGCAGTCGGTGATGGAGGCGGTGGCGCCGGTGGCGGATCCGCCGGCGGCGGCGCCGGGAGGACAGCCGGCGTATTCGGCACGCGGCCGAAACCGGGCGCCGCACAAGCCGGGACGGTCACTGCGGCCGTGGGTACAGCGATAAGCACCCCCGCGACGGCGATCTTCGTGATGTTGCGGTGGACGCCGGATGACAATGTCCAAGTCATTGATCACTCCCCTCACCGGGTTGATCTCTCACCTGGACTCGGACGTTACGCGCACTCGACGTTGTTGTGCGGCCGAAGGGGCATCGCTTACTCGTTGTTTACTTAGACTCGGGTACGCGGTAATCCTTGACTCGGGTAGGACGCGCGCCGCGGGAGTAGCCCCGCTGGTTGGGTGCCAGGCATCGGTATCCCCGGACGCTGAGCCGCTGAATGACGCCGTTCCACACCGCATTCAGCTGCGGGAAGCCGTGCAGAAGGACGACCACGGGCCCGTCGGCCGGACCTTCGTCGATGACATCGAACACCAGCTCACCGCGGCGGTACTGATCCATCTACACAGCATCTAGTGTGGCGCCACGGTCATCCTTGAAATTAGACACATCCGACCGTGCCGAGCTGTTCCCATCAACCTTTGCCTGTAGACGTTGACCCAAACCGGAACTCGGCCAGGTCTCCGTCGGCCGACTATTTCGTTCCCGTGGCCGCGCGCGTACCTGAGTCGGGCAGCAGGGATGCGTACCACCGTGTCAATCCAACGAGCCGCCCCAACGGCGCCAGAATTGTGACGATCAACCGCACCGGCCTTGACGCTATAGAGGAAATTGATTGGAAATCCGAAAAGAAAACGGCTTTCTTTAACAGGTTCCTGCTTGCCATAGCGTGGGCTAAAACGGTGAAGAAGGGCTCGACGTCCAGCGGGGGTTCATACCTCTCGATCACAGTCGTGGGCCCCGGTCCCTCGTTCCACTGGGCGTGAATGCCGTTGACACCGGTTGTTGCTTTGTCGCCGGGGTTCAGCGCCAACACTTGTCCTCGGTTCACCCTTACATGCAGAGTTCCAGACAAAACTTCAAACGATTGCGATGTTGCGGGATGATGGTGCTCGCCGACCTTCGAGTTGGGCTGAAGCACATACTGCAACTGTTGGACTCGACCATCGGAATCGTTCCAGCTGTCGTCGAATACGAACTGTTCTCCAGTGTGCGAACTTTGGACAATTCTGCGCCCCATGCGGTCCCCTTGTTAGCCGTACCACGCCTCAGGCTAAAAGCACTCATCAGCCGCGGATGGCATTTGGGCGAAATCGCCAGCGCGGTATTCGAATCGCATGCCCTAGTGCTTCGACCTAGACGTTGAAGCGGAACTCCACCACGTCGCCGTCGGCCATCACGTAGTCCTTGCCCTCCATGCGGACTTTGCCCGCGGACTTGGCCGCGGCCATCGACCCGGCGGCGACCAGATCGTCATAGGACACGATCTCGGCTTTGATGAAGCCCTTTTCGAAGTCGGTGTGAATCACCCCGGCGGCCTTCGGTGCAGTGTCGCCCTGGTGGATCGTCCACGCCCGCGACTCCTTAGGTCCGGCCGTCAAATAGGTCTGCAGCTTCAAGGTGTGAAAACCGGCCCGCGCCAAGGCATCCAGGCCTCGCTCGGTTTGGCCGATCGACTCCAACAGCTCGGCGGCCGACTCATCGTCGAGTTCGGTGAGCTCGGCCTCGATCTTGGCGTCCAGGAAAACCGCGTCTGCCGGCGACACCAACGCACGCAGCTCGGCGACCCGGTCAGCATCGGTGAGCACCGACTCGTCGGCGTTGAACGCGTACAGAAAGGGTTTGGTGGTCAGCAGATTCAATTCCCGCAGCAGCAGCGCATCCGCGCGGGCGGCGAACAACGTCGTCCCGCCGTCGAGCACTTGCTGGGCGGACAACGCGGCGTCGTAGAGCGCTTTGCGCTCCTTGTTGTTGCGCGCCTCTTTCTCCAGTCGCGGCACGGCTCGCTCGAGGGTCTGCAAGTCGGCCAGGATCAGCTCGGTCTCGACGACCTCGATGTCGGACTTCGGATCAACCCGACCTGCGACGTGGGTCACATCGTCGTCGGCGAAAACCCGCACCACTTGGCAGATCGCGTCACACTCGCGGATGTTGGCCAGGAACTTGTTGCCCAGGCCTGCGCCTTCCGAGGCACCGGCGACCAGACCGGCGATGTCGACGAACGTCACCGGCGCCGGAACGATGCGCTCTGAGGCGAACAACTCCGCGAGCGTCGCCAACCGCGCGTCGGGCAGCGGCACCACGCCCTCGTTCGGCTCGATCGTCGCGAACGGGTAGTTGGCGGCGACCACGTTGTTTCTGGTCAGCGCATTAAACAGGGTCGATTTGCCGACGTTGGGCAAACCCACAATCCCAAGGCTGAGGCTCACAGGGACTCAAGTGTAGGAGAGCCGCGCCGCAGCCCATGACGCGCTGCCGCGCACCTGAGGCACGCCCACGCATTACTAACGAGGTCGTTACGCGTCTTTCAGCGTCAAACCGGTACGGTCGACATGTGTCAGCACAGCAGGACCGGTCGGCGGTGGCCGCAGATCACCGCTCGATAATCCCCGGAGTTCCTGGTGTTCCATGGTGGGCCGCAGTGGTGATCGCCGTGACCGGAGTCGCTGTCGGCTTCGCTTTCGACGCCGGATCCGGCAAGGAGCTGACCACCGTCTTCGGCGGCCTGTATGTAGCGGGTTGCGTGGCCGCGCTGCTGGCCGTTCGCCAGTCCGGAATCTTCACCGCGGTGATCCAGCCGCCGCTGATCTTGTTCGGCGCGGTGCCCGGCGCCTACTTCCTGTTCCACGGCGCCAAATTCACCGGCGTCAAAGACCTGCTGATCAACTCTGGCTACCCGTTGATCGAGCGTTTCCCGTTGATGCTGTTCACCTCGGCGGGCGTCCTGGCGCTCGGCCTGATTCGGTGGTATCTGGGCCGGTTCCACACGGCTGCGGCGGAAGCCACCGATGGCGCCGACGCTGCCCGCGAGAGTGGACGGCTCGGATTGGTCACTCGGCTGACGGCGATGTTCAACCGCGAACCCGCCGACGAGACCGTCGACAAGGCGGCCAAGTCGTGGTCACGCCGAACCCACGCCGTCGAGCGTTCCGCGCGATCCACCACGTCCGACCCCCGACGAACCGGTAAGCGTCCGGCGTCGACGCGGACCCGGCGGGGACGGCCGACGC
>NZ_JBAPRN010000049.1:0-8293 GCF_049281135.1 Mycobacterium sp.
GGACAGGTTTTTCCCGTCTGAGCAGATGAAGGAGCGGATGCGCCGGCGTGGCGGTGGACCCGGGCCGGGGATCTCGGCATTCGCGCCGTCCTACGACCCGCTGGACGGCAACCACGCGCACTACACGTTGGACCTGTCTCACACCGCGACGGCCGGAACCGATGCGGTGGACATGGCCGAACGGATGGGCTCCGGCCTGGTGCACCTGCATTTGTGCGACGGCACCGGCTTGCCCGCCGATGAGCACCTGGCGCCGGGCCGCGGCAACCAGCCGACGGTCGAGGTCTGCCAGATGTTGGCCGCCGGCGACTTCGCCGGCCACGTCGTGCTGGAGGTGTCGACGTCGTCGGCGCGGTCAGCCCATGAGCGTCAAGCCATGCTGGCCGAGTCGTTGCAATTCGCCCGCACGCACCTGCTGCGTTGATGCCGCCGACGACGATGCAGAGCGAAGCGATGCGAAGGAGCGGCGCCACGAACCCCGAAGGATATTCGACAAGTTGACCGCGTTATTCACCGCCGCGATGGAACTCCGCGAGATCGACTCCGACGGCGTGCACAACGTCTACGAGGGTGAGCTGAACAAGCACTGGACCATCGGGCCCAAGGTGCACGGCGGGGCGATGGTGGCGTTGTGCGCCAACGCGGCTCGCACCGCGCACGGTGGACCCGTTGAGCCGGTTGCGGTTTCGGCCAGCTTCCTGTCGGCACCCGATCCCGGCCCGATGCGGCTGCTGACGTCGATGCGCAAGCGCGGACGCCGGATCAGTGTCGTCGACGTCGAACTCGTCCAGGGCGATCGCGCCGCCGTGCATGCCGTCATCACGCTCGGTGAGCCAGAGCACCTGGTGCCCCCGCTGTTGTCGGCCAACCCGGTGGTGGGCCTGATGGATCCCGAGCCGCCCGACGATGTGGAGCCGATCGGCCGCGGCCACCGACTGGCCGGGCTGGTGAACTTGTCTGAGGGCTGCGAAGTGCGGCCGCTGATCTCATCGTTGGGCATCTCCACCGACGGCCGACCGCCGGTGATCCAGAACTGGGTGCGGCCGCGCGGCGTGGCACCCGATGTGTTGTTCGCCCTGATGTGCGGCGACGTGTCGGCCCCGGTGAGTTTCGCCGTGAACCGCACCGGCTGGGCACCGACTGTGCAGCTCACCGCGTACCTGCGGGGGCTGCCGGCCGACGGCTGGCTACGGGTGGTGTGCACGTGCGTGCAGATCGGTCAGGACTGGTTCGACGAAGACCACACCGTCGTCGACTCGGCAGGCCGCATCGTGGTGCAGAGCCGTCAATTGGCGATGGTGCCCGCGCCCTAACGACAAAACCCGCGGGCGTCTGAGATGCTGGGCGGCATGGCTCGAATCGCGCTTGTCGGTGGCGGCAGCATGGGTGAAGCCCTGCTGTCCGGACTCCTGCGGGCCGGGCGGCAGGTCAAGGATCTGGTGGTCGCCGAGCGGATGCCGGACCGCGCCCGCTACCTCGCCGAAACGTACGGCGTGCTGGTCACGTCGCTGCCCGATGCGGTGGAGAACGCGACGTTCGTCATCATCGCGGTCAAACCCTCCGACGTCGGCTCGGTGGTCGGTGAGATCGGCAAGGTCGCCGCGGAAGCCGCCCACGACAGCCCCGATCAGGTGTTCATCACCGTCGCTGCCGGGGTCACGACGACCTACCTGGAATCCAAGCTGCTGGCCGGGACGCCGGTGGTCCGGGTGATGCCCAATGCGCCGGCGTTGGTCGGCGCCGGTATCAGCGCCATGGCTGCAGGCCGTTTTGCGACCCCTGAGCAGCTCAAGGAGGTCGCAGCGCTGTTCGACTCGGTGGGAGCGGTGCTGACGGTCCCCGAGGAGCACCTGGACGCTGTGACGGCGGTTTCGGGATCGGGCCCGGCGTACTTCTTCTTGATGATCGAGGCGTTGGTGGATGCCGGGGTCGGGGTGGGGCTCAGTCGCGCGGTGTCCACCGAGTTGGTGGCGCAGACGATGGCGGGCTCGGCGGCGCTTTTGCTGGACCGGATGGAGCAGGACCGGGGAACGGGCAGCGACTCGCGGCGCGACCTGTCGTTGGACACCACCGCGGCGCGGCTGCGTTCGATTGTTACCTCGCCGGGGGGCACTACTGCGGCTGCGCTGCGGGAATTGGAAAAGCACGGTTTGCGGGCGGCTGTCGACGAGGCTGTGCGGGCTGCAAAAACACGCTCTGAGCAGCTAAGAATTACACCCGAGTAATTTATAGAATTTTATTTATTTGCCACCACCCGTCGCAATAACCACACTAGTCCCGCTATTCTCCTTGTTGGTATGCACCTGTTAGGTGCCAGCGGAGGGGAAGCCGCTGGGACTGCAGGAGCCTGACTGATTGGGTTGCGATGACGTCTATGAACGGACCATCGGCTGGCGGGAAATCGGGACGAGACACGGGTTCCGCAGACGGCCAGCAGCCCCGGACGCAATTCCTGACGGTTGCTGAAGTGGCGGCACTGATGCGGGTCAGCAAGATGACGGTCTACCGGCTGGTTCACAACGGTGAGCTGCCCGCGGTCCGCGTCGGGCGATCCTTCCGCGTGCACGCGAAGGCCGTGCACGACATGTTGGAGACCTCCTACTTCGACGCTGGATAGGGCCGGGCAGTTGGGCCGCGACACATAAACCATTGCGAAGACACGCCACACGGCGTCGTAGCGGGTTAAGTCTCGCGGCCATTTGGCCGCACCGGTGAGCTGTCTCGGTTCACTGGTGCGCTTTGGTGTTCGATGTGCCAACCCGGGTAGAGTGACCGGGTTATTGCAGATGCCCGGCCATGGCGGACTCGGGCCGCCACACAGATAGCGGAGTTATGGGTTCAGTAATCAAGAAGCGGCGCAAGCGGATGTCGAAGAAGAAGCACCGTAAGCTGCTTCGCCGCACCCGGGTGCAACGCAGAAAACTCGGTAAGTAAGTTCTGTCGCCGGCCGCTGCTTTCGTTCGCAGCCGATGCCGCGGTAGCGCAAGGTCGCTAGGCTAACCAGGTGGACTCGTCGGACGGTCAGTCACCTACCGGCGCCGATGGCCTGCACTATCCGAAGGTCGTGCTGGTCACCGGCGCGTGCCGCTTTCTGGGTGGTTATCTGACAGCCCGACTTGCGCAGAACCCGATGATCAACCGGGTCATTGCGGTCGACGCGGTCGCACCCAGTAAGGACATGCTGCGGCGGATGGGTCGCGCCGAATTCGTCCGTGCCGACATCCGCAACCCATTTGTCGCCAAGGTGATCCGAAACGGTGACGTCGACACCGTGGTTCACGCGGCAGCGGCGTCATTCGCGCCGCGTTCGGGCGGCGGCGCGGCGTTGAAGGAAATCAACGTGCTCGGCGCGATGCAGCTGTTCGCGGCCTGCCAGAACACGCCGTCCGTGCGTCGCGTCGTACTGAAGTCGACCTCCGAGGTGTACGGGTCCAGCGCCCATGATCCGGTGCTGTTCACCGAGGACAGCAGCAGCCGCCGTCCGTTCGGGGAAGGCTTTCCCAAAGACAGCCTCGACATCGAGGGTTACACCCGCGGGCTGGGCCGGCGTCGGCCCGACATCTCGGTGACAATCCTGCGACTGGCCAACATGATTGGTCCGGCGATGGAGACCACGCTGTCCCGCTACCTGGCCGGGCCGTTGGTCCCGACGGTGCTAGGCCGCGACGCCCGCCTGCAGCTCCTGCACGAGCAGGACGCGCTGGGTGCCTTGGAGCGGGCCGTGATGGTCGGCAAGCCCGGCACCTTTAACATCGGCGCCAGCGGGATCATCATGCTGTCGCAAGCGATTCGACGGGCGGGCCGAGTTGCGCTGCCGGTACCGGGATTTGGCCTCGCAGCACTTGATTCGCTGCGCAAGGCCAACCGCTACGTCGAGATCAACCGCGAGCAACTCGGCTACTTGAGCTACGGCCGAGTGATGGACACCACACGGATGGAACAAGAGCTCGAATACCACCCGAAGTGGTCGACTGCGGAGGCTTTTGACGATTATGTACGCGGCCGAGGTTTGACTCCCATTATCGATCCTGAGTGGGTACGCTCCATTGAGGGCCGTGCCGTAGCAGCAGCGCAGCGCTTTGGCGGCCGAGCCACAATCAACTAGGGCGGGATTAGGTTCACTCTTGGCTGGCGATTCAAAAGCGAAAGTTATTCCGCTGCACGGGAATTCAGGCCGTGCCGCGGCTCAACGGCGTGCCGGGCAACGCACGCAGAGCTCTCGCCAACATCCCTCACTGCTCTCTGAACCCGACACCCGCGCGTCCGCCGACGAGATCGCTGCAGTCGTACGCGAAATCGATCAGCACCGTCGCGGGGCTGCGAGTCGATCCGGTGCGGAACGGCCGAGCAACGAGCTCGCCCAAAAAGTCAGTGCCGTCGCCGACTTTCTGCGACACCGCCTCGCCGGTGACTACAGCGTCGACGAGTTCGGCTTCGACCCGCACTTCAACGATGCGATCGTGCGGCCGATGCTCAGGTTTTTCTTCAAGTCGTGGTTCCGGGTCGAGGTCAGTGGCATCGAGCATCTCCCCGACACCGGCGCGGGCTTGGTGGTGGCCAACCACGCCGGCGTGCTGCCCTTCGACGGGTTGATGGCCTCGGTCGCGGTGCACGACGCGCATCCGGCGCACCGGGATCTGCGGCTGCTGGCCGCCGACATGGTGTTTGACCTGCCGATGGTGAGCTCCGCAGCCCGCAAGGCCGGCCACACCATGGCCTGCACCGCTGACGCGCACCGACTGCTGGCCGCGGGCGAACTGACTGCGGTGTTCCCCGAGGGCTACAAGGGGCTGGGTAAGCGCTTCAAGGACCGCTACAAGCTGCAGCGCTTCGGCCGCGGTGGCTTCGTGGCATCCGCACTGCGCGCCAAGGCGCCGATCATCCCGTGCTCGATCGTCGGCTCGGAGGAGATCTACCCGATGCTGACCGACGTGCGGCTGCTGGCGCGATTGTTCGGGCTGCCGTACTTCCCGATCACGCCGCTGTTCCCGCTCGCCGGTCCGGCTGGGCTGGTGCCGCTGCCGTCGAAGTGGCACATCGCGTTCGGTGAGCCGATCGAGACAGCGCATTACGAGGGTGCTGACGCCGAGGACCCGATGGTGACCTTCGAGCTGACCGACCAGGTGCGCGAGACCATCCAGCAGACGCTGTATCAGCTGCTGGCCGGCCGCCGCAATATGTTCTTCGGCTGAGGCCTTGAGTTAAGCCGGCTTGACCAGCGTGAACTGGGCCACGTCGCAGGCGCCCTCGCGGAACAGCTCGGCGCACCCCGTGAGGTATTTCATGTAGCGGTCGTAGACCTCTTCGGACTGGATCGCGATGGCGTCTTCTTTACGGTTTTCTAACGCCTCCGCCCAGAAGTCGAGCGTCCGCGCGTAGTGCAGCCGCAGCGATTGAACGCGCGTGACCTCGAAGCCGCCCCTGGTCGCGTGATCCTCGACGATGGCGACCGTCGGCAGGCGGCCGCCGGGGAAGATCTCGTTCATCATGAACAGGGCGAACCGGGCCCGCGTCATGGTCATCTTGATCCCGCGGTCTGCCAATTCTTGGTCGGTCGGGACGACGATTGTGTGCAACATCATCGTTCCGCCGGCGGGCAGCGCATCCCAGGCCATCTTGAAGAAGTCGTCGTAACGCTCGAAGCCGAAGTGTTCGAACGCCCCGATCGAGACGATCCGGTCGACCGGCTCGTGGAACTGCTCCCAGCCGTTCAGCAGCACCTGCCGCGAGCGTGGGGTGTCCAGCTCGTCGAACGACTTCTGCACGTGGTCGGCCTGATTTTTGGACAACGTCAGGCCGATCACATTGACGTCGTATTTCTCGATCGCGCGGCGCAGGGTGGCCCCCCAGCCACAGCCCACGTCGAGCAGCGTCATGCCGGGCTCCAGGCCCAGTTTGCCCAGCGACAAGTCGACCTTCGCCAGCTGGGCCTCTTCGAGCGTCATGTCGTCGCGCTCGAAGTATGCGCAGCTGTAGGTCTGGCTGGGGTCGAGAAAGAGCCGGTAGAAGTCGTCCGACAGGTCGTAATGCGACTGGACGTCGTCAAAGTGCGGCGTGAGATCGGTGCTCATTGGTTTGGATTCCCCCTGAAAGGTTCCGGCTGACCCTAAGCGCCAGCGCGGATGGATGCAATTGCGGCGATTGTCGCCTCTGCGTTCGCGTCTGGGTTTGACGACTCGCCGAGCATGGTGACGATGCTGGTGATGATGGGGTTGCCGTCGGCGTCTGTGACTTCGCTCCGAATCTCGGCGATCACCGTGCCGTGCGACTCGATGACCGAGTCCAGATAGGTGTCGAAGTACAGCCTGTCACCGGCCTTGATCGGTTGGTGGTACAGGAACTTCTGGTCCCGGTGCAACACCCGGGCCATGTTGATCGGGATGTCGAATTTGGTGAACACGTCCATCTGGACGCGTCGTCCGGCGACCGCGAGGAAAGTCAGCGGCGCCACCGTGGTGTCGTAGCCGATTTCGGCGGCTGACTCCTCGGAGTGGTGCGACGGGTGATCGTTGCAGATGGACTCAGCAAACTCGCGAATCTTCTCGCGACCCACGTCGAAATAGTCCGGGTATCGGTAGTGGGTCCCGATCAGGTCCTGGGTGCCTGCGGGCAGTGACATGCGCTGCTCTCCACTCTTATGGTGCTCAGCGGCGCAGTTTATCAGCGAGATTGGCGTCGAGATGCGACCGCAGCCAGTGCGCCGCCCGCCGCGCCCAAGGCCAAAGCCGACGGTACGCCGATCCGGGCGGCCTTGCGGGCGGTCCGGAAGTCGCGGATTTCCCAGCCGCGTTTGCGGGCGTAGTCGCGCAAAGCGGTGTCCGGGTTGATCGCCACGGCCGTGCCGACCAGGGACAGCAACGGCACGTCGTTGTAGCTGTCGGAGTAGGCGGTGCAGCGCTTCAGGTTGAGGCCCTCGCGGATGGCCAGCGAGCGCACCGCATGCGCCTTGCCGGAGCCGTGCAGGATGTCGCCGACCAGCCGGCCGGTGAAGATCCCGTCGACCGATTCGGCGACGGTGCCCAGTGCGCCGGTCAGTCCGAGGCGCCGGGCGATCGTGATCGCAAGCTCGTAGGGCGTGGCCGTGACGAGCCATACCTGCTGGCCGGCGTCGAGGTGCATCTGGGCCAGATCGCGGGTGCCCTCCCAGATCTTCTCGGCGATGATCTCGTCGAAGACTTCTTCGCCCAGCTGGGTCAGCTCCGCGGTGGACCGGCCCTCGATGAAGGCCAACGCCTTGCGACGGCCGGCGGCGACGTCGTCGCTGTTCTCTTTGCCGAGTACCTGAAACTTGGCCTGCGCGTATACGAATCCGAGGACGTCGCGATAGGTGAAGTACTTTCGGGCGGCCAGGCCGCGGCCGAAGTGGATCAGCGACGAGCCCTGCACCAAGGTGTTGTCGACGTCGAAGAATGCCGCCGCGGTCAGGTCGACGGGTGGCTGCTCAGGGCGAGAGTCCTCGTCGGCCTGGACGTCTTCCAGCGCCCGCTCGGCGCTGGCGTTGGCGGCCAGTGTCTCGAATTCGGGGTCGGGTTCTGCGTTGGGGCCGGGCTCGAAACTGCCCGGGCCGCCGGGAGCGGTCACGGTTCAACACTATCCGCCCGCGTGACGTTGGGGTGGGACGGCGTGGGGGTCTAGTTAGCGGTCTTGCCAGCCCTCGTACTCGGTGCCGGAGGTGTCATTCCAAAACTTGGACGGCACTTCCGTCCAACGGTCTGCTTCAGGCACGCTGTCGACCCGCTCTTGAAACTCGTCGAAGATTTTGCGTGCTTTGGCCAACTCCTCTTCAGTTGGCCGGGTGACACCCGCTTCTTCGGGTGTTGAGAATATTTTCCCGGCAATTTCTTCGGCCATCGCTCAATTCCTTCTATCGCTCGATCATTTCAATGATCGTCCTGCCCGTGTCGGGATCAGATTTTCGATCTACTACGTAAAACTGCTTGCCGTTTGGGAACAAGACTTCTTGCTCAGTGGGAAACAGTGAAAACGACGAGATGTCCCGCCCTGATTTCGACAGGATCCTGAACTCGACGTTACCGGCAAATGCCGAGGACTGGGCCACGGCGGGCTCCTTCGAAGCGCTGAGGAACGCGCGTTCGATTACGACCGCATCTGGGTGATATCGCTGAAGCACCTCGGCTGGCAGGTCCGTGCCACGAACAACTGGGCCGATGTGTGGCGGCAATTTTTGCAGTGCCTTATTCAGCGCTTCAACACGAGCATGTTGAGATGCGTCCATAGTCTCAGTCCTCAACGCGTCGTTCAGGTCCTCGTGTCCCAGTCCAGTGTAATTGCT
>NZ_JBAPRN010000050.1:0-2695 GCF_049281135.1 Mycobacterium sp.
TGCAGCGCGCGCTGAACTACGAAGGCGTCGACGTGCCAACGATTTTCAAGGGCTTACAGCTCGACATCGGTGCTCCGCCCCAGTTCATGGACTTCCGCTACACCATTCACGACCGCTGGCACGGCGAATTTCATCTGGACCACTGCGGGGCATTGCTGGACGTCGAACCGATGGGCGACGACTACGTGTTCGGAATGTGCCACACCATCGAGGATCCGACGTTCGACGCCACCGCTGTCGCGACCAATGCCCGCGCGCAAGTGCGCCCGGTCCACCGCCCGCCCCGGGTTCCGTCCGACCGGCATCCGCACTGCGCCTGGACGGTCATCATCGACGAGGCTTATCCGCCGGTCGAGGGCATTCCGGCGCTGGACATCGTGGCCGAAACCCGCGCCGCGAAATGGGAACTCGATGCGATCGATCGGTCCGACGAAGGTCTGGCCGACTATTCGGGCCCAGTGGTGTCCGACTTCGACTTCAGTGCGTACTCGCATTCGGCGTTGGTGCGCATGGCCGACGAGATCTGCCTGCAGATGCACCTGTTGTATCTGTCGTTTGCGATCGCGGTGCGATCGCGGGCCGGCTCGGACGTCAAGCTGGCCGACTCGATATGCACTCGCGGGCTGACCGGTGTCGCCGGGCTCGGCGCAGAACGGATCCACCGAGCGCTGTCTCTTCCGGGTGGGATCCCAGGTGTGCTAAAGGTTTTCGAGTTGCATCCGTTGTTCAATCCGGTGGGCTACGTCGACGCCGAGGCGCGCACTCAATTGCAGGTCCACCAGTCGCCGGCCCACGACGACGCCGCGTGGATCTCGCTGTGCTCGCCGGAGTCGGTCCAACCGTTGCGGGCGATCGCCACTGCTGTCGACCCGCACATCGAGGTCCGGATCACAGGTACGGGCACCGACTGGATTGCTGAGCTCTCCGAGAGTGACACTGCCGCAACGGAGCTGCCTGAGGTCTCGGTCGCCAAAGTCAGCGGCGGGGCGACGTTCGAGTTCCAGCCGCGGCGATCGCTGCCGTTGACCGTGGTCTGACGCTTCTCGAACTGTCAAGCCGTTGGCGGTATCGCTTCGGTGACGCAACCGCATCGACCGTATACCGATGATGTTGTGCCCGACCGTCGTAGCGTGCGTCGCCGTTATCGTTGACGCTGGCCACCGAACGCTATCGACGAAAGTATTCGCTTTATGTATGACCCGTTGGGGTTATCGATCGGGACCACAAACTTAGTCGCGGTCCGCAGTGGGACGCCACCCGTCTCGCGTCGCGCTGTGCTGACCCTTTTCCCGGATCGCGCGCCGGAATTAGGCCTGCCCGATAAAGATTCAGCAAACCCGGACGCAGCTGACACCGGCACACTGATGGCCGGCTTCGTCGAGCGAGTTGGTGGGTCGCGTGTTCTGAGATCCGCTGACGGTTCCACGCATGATCCAGCGCTGTTGCTGGTCGAGGCCCTGGATGTGTTGACCAGCGCGACTGGCGGCAAAGCGTCCACGTCGAATATCACGATGGCTGTTCCCGCGCACTGGGGGCAGAATGCGATGCGGGGCCTACAGGACGCACTGATCACCCACGCCGATTTTGTTCACGGCGGTATCGCGCCGCGACTGGTTCCGGATTCGGTCGCCGCGTTGACGGCGTTGAACTCCGATTCCCGCTTGCCTTCCAAAGGCGTTGTCGCGCTGCTCGATTTCGGTGGCGGCGGCACCAGCATCACTCTGGCTGACGCGGCGTCGGACTTCACACCTATTGCCGACACGTTGCGCTTCTCGGAGTTCTCCGGCGACCTCGTCGACCAGGCGCTGATGGTGCATGCGCTGGACAGTGCGGGTCACAGCAACGGGGCCGATCCCGCCAGCACCGCCGTCGTGGCGCAATTCGCAAATGTGCGTGAAGAGTGCCGTCTGGCCAAAGAGCGGCTGTCCACCGAGAAGGCGACCGATCTCGTTATCGACTTGCCGGGCAAACGCACCCGCATGGAGCTGAGCCGAGCCGAGCTGGACGGCCTGATCGAGGAACGCCTCGAGGAGTTGCTCTCCGCGTTCGACGACCTGTTGCGCCGCAACAGGGTTCGTAGCAGAGATCTCGCTGCGGTGGCGATGGCGGGCGGCGGTGCCAAGATTCCGGTTGTCGCGCAGCGCCTTTCGTCGCACACCAAAGCCTCGGTGGTGACCGCTGTGCAGCCGGCTTTTGCGACGGCGGTCGGTGCGGTGATGCTCTCCGCCAAGCAGCCGATCGAGCAGCAAGACAAACAACGCGAAGAAACGACGATGACCGCATTGGTAGGCGCGTCGACCGGCAGCTTTGCGACCTCGACCAGCGGGCTTGCCACTACGGGTCGCTTCCTGGCTCCCACCGACGCGCTGGGAACTCCCACCGGCACTTTCGGCGCCCCGACCGGCAGCTTCGGCATCCCCACCGCCGGTGCGCTTTTCGACGACCCGTCGGAACGGCTGACCGAGTTGGCCTGGTCGCAGGCCGACGATTCGGGCGAAGAGCCGGTGCTCTACACCGGCGAGCCGTATGACACCGACGACAACCGCGCCACCCCGTCGCAGCTGATGCAACTGCCGAAGGCCGAGCCGTTCGACATGGCTCCCCGCGGAACTCGTCTGCCACAGCTGTTTCTGGGACTTGCTGCGCTGGTGTCGATGGTCGCGATCGGCGGTGTGGCGTTTACCTTGACCAGTAG
>NZ_JBAPRN010000051.1:0-3111 GCF_049281135.1 Mycobacterium sp.
CTTCTCAGGAGCGCCATGGGACGATCGCCAACTCGAGCCGTTCTCCGGGCGCAAGGTCCGGACGATGCGGCTGCCCGAAGGGCTCGACAACGTCGAGGCCTACGCCGACTTCGTCGCCGAGCAGGTCGCCGACCTCGACTCCTATGTGCTGGTGGGAGATTCCTTCGGCGCGGTGATCGCGGTGACGCTGGCCACCCGCCAGCCCGCGGAGCTGGTCGGGCTGGTCTTGTCCGGCGGCTTTGCGGCCAATCCGCTGCCCCGTTGGAAGGGAATCGCCTCTCGCGCGTCGCGTTTTGCGGGAGGCCCGCTCTACCGGCAGGGCACGCTGCGGTTCCACGCATTCCAGCTGGCCTCGAAGTTCGATGCCCACGCTGAGATCCCGCTTACTCAGAACGACTATCGGCAGCTGTTCATCGAGAACACCCCCCAGCGCAGCTACACCGCGCGCGTCACCTCCGTTATCGATTTCGACGTCCGCGACCGGCTGGACCGGGTCGACGTCCCGACGCTTCTGGTCACACCAGAAGATGACAAGCTCGTGGGCGAGGCCGCCGCGAAGGAGATGCTCGCCGGCATTCCCGGTGCCCGCGAGGTGGTCCTGCCGACCACCGGCCACATGTTCCGTTTCACCCACCCCGACCTGTACGGGCACACCATCGCCGACTTCATCGACGACGCGGTCACGGCCACGCCGTTCGGCCGCCGCGGTGCCGACGGTCGATAAGCTGCGGGCGTGAGACCCGGCGAGCACCTGCGTTATCTGGTCTTGGCCGCCCAGCGGGAAGGCAATCGGATGTTCGCTGCGGCGCTCAAGCCACTCGGGCTCACCCCGGCGTGGGCCGAAGCGATAAGCGTGCTCGACGAACGCGAACCGTTGACCATCCGGGAGCTGGGACTGGTGTTGGTGTGCGAGGGCGACCATCCGAGCCGTCTCGTCAATCGGATGGTTTCGGCTGGTCTGCTCACCACCGAGCCGTCACCCGATGATGATCGTGCTCGCTGGATCAGACTTACCCCCGCAGCCCGAGTCCTGCTTCCCAGGCTCCGGGAGATCGAAGATCAGCTGCACACCGCAATCGAGACAACGGTCGACTCGACCAGTCTCAAGGTCTGCCGAGCTGTCCTGGGGGATTTCATCGACGGGCTGCCCGCCGGAGAAGCAATCCAGCGACGCGTCTCGCCCTAGCTCCGCCTAGAGACCGACCGAGCAGTCGCCCGGCGGCTCCACCTGAATGGTGGCGTGCTCGAGGCCGCGCTCGGCGAGGATCGCCCGGGCCTCACCGAGCACCCGCGCGGAGTCGCCCTGGCTGGCCAGGTGGGCGGTCACCATGTCCTTGCCGGGTACCAGCGTCCAGACGTGCAGATCGTGGACCTCGGTCACGCCGTCCACCGCTGCCAGTGCCGCGCGCAGGTCGTCGACGTCGATGTGGCTCGGCGACGACTCGGACAGGATCCGCAACGCACTCGCGGCCAGCGACAGCGCCCGCGGCAGCACCCATAGTGCGACCAGAACCGCGACCACCACGTCCGCGTAGGGCCAGTGCGTGGTGATCGTGACGACGCCGGCGATCAGCACACCGACACTGCCGACCATGTCGGCGACGACCTCCATGTAGGCGCCCCTGACGGCCAGACTCTGCGTCGAGTTCGACCGCAGCAGCAGCGCTACAGCCACATTGGTGGCCAACCCCGCCAGCGCCACGACGACCATCGGGATACCCGGCACCTCGGGTGCCTGACCGATCCGCCCGATCGCTTCGCGCAGGATCAGCGTCGCCACCCCGATCAGCAGTACGGCGTTGGCGACCGCGGTGAACACCTCGGCGCGATGCCAGCCGTACGTGCGAGCCGGCGACGTGCTGCCGCGCGCGGCGAGGATCACCGCACACAAGCCCATGAAGGTGGCAGCGACGTCGGTCAGGATGTGCCCGGCATCGGCGAGCAGTGAGATCGAGCCGATCATCAGCGCGGTGGTCAGTTCGACGACGAAGAACCCGGCGAGCAGCGCGGTGGCTATTGCCAGTCTGGGTGCCGGGGTACCGGGGCTCGCGTGATCATGGCCTGCACCCATAGCCAGCAATATATGCGGATTTACGCATATATTGCAAGACTTGGGAGGCGCCGAGATCGACGTCAGCGCGGCGTTTTCTCGCAGTTTCCCGCGCCAGTGTCGATGTCGCCGACCCCGAAGGTCGGCCTCAGAATCCGTGGCGCCAGAACTGCATGAGCCCGGCTCCGGCCTGCCACAACAACCGGGGCACTCCGGAAAGTTCGAAGACAAAGTCGACGAGCTCGAAAAACCAGTGGTTCAGCGGCGGCGCGAGCAGCAACAAAAACAACAGCAGGAAGCCGTAGGGCTTGAACTGCGCCAGGGCACGCTGGGTCTCTGGGCTCAGATGCGGCTCTAGCGCGTTGTAGCCGTCCAAGCCGGGAATCGGCAGCAGGTTGAGCAGCAGCGCGGTGATCTGCAGGAAGCCCAGGAACGCCACCCCGGCCCACAAGACCGGATGTAGCGGGTCGAAGAAAAGATTGGTCACCTCGAGGAGCACCACGGCCAACACCAGATTCGCCGTCGGACCGGCCAGGCTGACCAGCGTGCGCTGCTTGTTCGTCATGTACGACGTCCGCACATACACCGCCGCGCCCGGCAGGCCGATCCCGCCGATCGCCGTGATCGCGATGGGCACCACGATCGACCACACCGGACTGACGTAGCGCCGCGGATCGAGGTCCAGGTAGCCCCGCAGCGCGATGTCACGATCGCCGGATCGCCAGGCGGTGAAGGCGTGCCCGAACTCGTGCAGGCACAGCGACACCACCCAGCCGGCGATGACGAAGATGAACACCGCGGCGTAAGCCAGCGGCCCTACATCGTCGCCCACGAAATACGCCAGCGTGCCGCCCAATGCTGTGAGGCCGACGATGGCCCAGAAGATCGGGCTGGGTCGAACTGACTGATGCAGATCGCGGGCGTTCACGGAACGAAACTACCGGACCAGCAGCCAACCCTCGGTGTTCCGGTAGATCGTCGAGCGGCGTGCCGTGCGCGGCCCGACAACACCATCGCGGACCACCGTGATGTCGATTCCACCCAGCTGCGCGGCCCGGCCG
>NZ_JBAPRN010000052.1:0-2129 GCF_049281135.1 Mycobacterium sp.
CCGAACCCCGCTGCCGCACTGACGGCGTCGCTCTGGCTGCGCTCTCGCTGAACGGCGCGGAGACTAGTCTGGCCTCTCTCCAAGATGTCGCGACGCTTCGGTTCGGCCTGATGCGGGGTTGAGCCGGACGTCGCCGCCTGTTAGGGAGGCGGCGGCGTCCGGTGCGTGGCTCACGCTTTCGGGGTCTGGCAAGACTCTCGAAAGGATCGTGAGCCGCATGACGGATCATGACGTGCTGTACGGCTACCGCCTGCAGTTGTTCGCGCTGGCGGACAGGACGACGGTCAGCCACGCCTGTCGCATTTTTGGGGTACACCGTTCGACCTACTACCGCTGGAAGCGACAGGTCGACCGGCACGGCTTGGAGATGCTGCGGCCCAGGCAGCGACGAGCGCCGCGGATGCCCAACCAGCTCTCGGCGGTGATCGAGCAGCGGATCGTGGCGTATAGCCTGGGCCATCCAGGATCTGGGCCGGATCGGATCAGCAGCGAGCTGGCGCGGCCGAAATGGGGCGGGATCCTCGTCTCGGCGAACGGCGTTTGGCGGGTACTCCGACGGCACGGACTCAATACACGCACGAAGCGGCTGGCGCTGATCGCCGGCTACGCCGCGCCCTACGAGCCGCCCAGAGCTCCACTCCCAGAGCCGCACATCGTCGTGTCACGGCCGGGCGAGCTGGTCGGTATCGACTGCTTCTTCGTCGGCCGACTACCAGGGCGCCAAGCACCCGGTCTGGCAGGTCACCGCGATCGACTGTTACTCCTCGTATGCCTGGGCCGACCTCATCACCTGCCCCACCGCGCAGCCAGTCGCAACGCAGACCAGCAAACTGGCTCGCCGAGTCGCCCAAGATCTCGCCCGCGCCGGCTGGAAGCTCGAACGCGCGCTCACCGACAACGGCAACGAGTTCAAAGCAGCCTTCGACACGACCCTCACCCACCTAGGCGCGCGTCACACCCGCATCCACCCCGGCCGCCCCCAGACCAACGGCCACGTCGAGCGCCTCCACAAAACCATCCTCGAGGAATGCTGGCGACCCAGCTTCGCCCGCTACCTCCACGTCACCTACGGCGGGCTCCGCCAAGACCTCGACCAATACCTCAACCTCTACAACACCGACCGCGCCCACAACGGCCGCATCACCCAAGGCCGCATCCCCACCGACATCATCGACCCCGCCCACAAAATGCGACCCCAAACACGACACCCACCTGTCGCTACGACTCGGGGAGAGTCCAGATTAGTGCGCGTGACGCTTATAGCCCCAACTGATCGCTTCACGTTTGCTCCCGCATCGGTTGGCGCGCCGTTCGGCAATACATCGGGTCGCCAGTTCGACCTGTTTCGCATCGCGAACGACCTTGACGCGCACCTCGTGATCGGCACGGCTACGTCCGTTGACATTGAAAAGCGCTGCGTGAGCCTGAAAGGCGGCGAGGCGCTCCCGTACAACGCATTTGGTGATCGCTTGTGGAGCGTTCGCACACCAGGCCGTGCCGGGCGCCACCACGTTTGGCGGCGCCGCAGACATTGACGAGATTCGAGACCTGCTCACCAACACACTCGAAGGCCGAGTGGCGCGACTCCTGTTTGCGGCCCCCACGAATGTCGGGTGGACGCTACCGCTCTACGAGCTTTGCCTGTTGACCGGGCAACACCTCGTCGAGAGGCATGCTGTCTACCGCTACCAGCACGGCAGCATGCGCCGCGAGAGTGTTCAGATCGGCTTGGTCACTCCAGAAGCGACGCCGTTGGCGGCATTTGGAACCGACGCCAGTCAAACCTTGAGCGCCATGCTCGAGGAACGAGGAATCGCGTTTCACGGGGAACGGACCCCCGTGCGGTTCCACGACAACCGGCTTGAGACACTACCCGGTGGCGACATCAGAGCCGACCGTGTCGTCGCGTTGCCACGGCTTCAGGGTGTTCCAATCAGCGGCCTCCCAGCCGACACAGACGGGTTAATCCGAACCGACACCCACGGCCGGCTGGATGACATCGCCGACGTCTACGCCGCCGGTGACATCACCACTTTCCCAATTAAACAAGGCGGCATCGCTGCACAGCAGGCGCTATGCGCCGCACAGATGATCGCAGCCACAGCCGGTGCCACCATCACCCCCCAACC
>NZ_JBAPRN010000053.1:0-3649 GCF_049281135.1 Mycobacterium sp.
GACCATCGGGGCGGGGATGGGGTTGCAGGCTAAGACGCAGGAGCCCACCACCCGCGGCGGCTCGAAGGCGCCCGCGGCGGCCGCGGCGATCGCGGCTGCCGCGAAAGACCAAACACGGAAGCGACGGCGTCAGCGCGCAAAGCAGCGCGGGCAGGCCGACGAGTACATGGACATGAACGTCGATGTAGATCCCGATTGGGGCGCGCCGACAGCGGTCTCGGATCGGGGCGCGGGGCCCTTGGGATTTGCCGGGACGGCGTCATCGAGGGGCACTGAGCAGGCGGCAGGATTGGCCACGCTTCATGGTGATCAGTTCGGCGCCGGCCCGACGGTGCCGATGGTGCCAGGCACCTGGGGTACAGACAACGAGGGGCACGCCGATCCGAGTAACGGACGCGACGGAACCTGACGGCGACGCGAAGCGGCACAGCCCCGACCGGTTGAGCCACGGAATGTGTGCGCAAGCTGATGGCGGCTGATCGGCTGCTAACCGAACGGCGGTGTGCCGCGAGCTAGGTGTCTCGGAGGCGTTCGTGCACCTCTACCTGGCAGGCTCACAAACGCGTCAGGTGGCCGTTTTGATCATGGTCTTGCCGCAACAGGTCAGGGCCTCTGGGTCAGGACAGTCAGGCAGGGCCGGCTTCGTCACCGTCACTTCACACCCGCAATGGGTGTCGGGGCAGTGGTAGACCTCTCCCTTGGCTAATGGCATCTGCGGTCTCCTTCAATGATGTGTGGATCAGGTAATTTCACGCTAGAACCCGTCCCCCGGGGCAAGGTCAATACTGCGATGTGAAAGGGGCGTGAATCATGCCAGCATCCACGTTGACTATCGGGCAAGCCGCGGCGGCTGCCGGGGTTACCCGCAAAGCGGTGCGAGTCTATGAGGCGAAAGGCCTGCTCTCCGTTGCGGACCGAACCCCGGCAGGTTATCGGCTCTACGATCAACACGACGTTGAACTGTTGACGTTCATCAGGCGAGCCCGCAAGCTCGGCCTCCACTTAGATGACATTGGCAAGATCCTCGCCATTCGCAACGGCGGTACCCCGCCGTGCGCCGCCGTCCGCGACATGCTCGAGGCGAGGATCAGCGAGATCGACGCCACAGTAACCGAATTGCTCAGCCTGCGCCGGTCACTTACCAGCACTCGGCGACGAGCAGACGACTGCTGCGCTCACGACACGCCCACCATCTGCCGCGCCATCGACGAACCCGAATCCGCTACGTGAGGTGACCTCGGACAGGTAGCGATCACGGTGGCGGCGCGCCTCGGAGACACTTTCGTCGACCGCTAGGGCGTGTCTGTCCAGACAGTCCGCCGCATCGGACCGACAGATTAATGACCAATCGCTAAGCGTGGGCGGTGCCACACCGGGACGCCGGCGTAGCCAACATTGCGGCGATAGCGGTGGTCAGCGGCACCGATAACGCCAGCGCGATACCGCCGACGGCGGAGCGGGCAATTTCGATAGCGACACTCTCGGTGGTCAGTACGTCGCTCACAGAACGGTTGGCGACGCTGAACAGCAGGAGCAACGGCAACGCGCTGCCGGCGTAGGCCAGCACCAGCGTGTACACGGTGCCGGCTGATGGACTTCCGCAGGTAGCGATCTCGCTGGATAACACATGCCCGGCTTCGGTGGTGACCGCGGCGCCCGTCGCGTTCTGGAACGGCATCGGGATGTCAACCTCTTGCTTGTTCGGACACAAGACCACCAGGCCGGCGATCACGGCGATGCCTATAACCCCCAGCAATCCGACGACCGCCTTGGCGGCCATCGGACCCAGCGGGGCTCGACCACGAGGCAGCGCATGGGAATGCGAGTGCAAATGAGTCACCCGGTCACCGGATGGGGTTTGCTGAGCACAAGGTTCCGTAACGTCGGTAGGCGCGGGCGCGATCGGTTCTTCAATGTGGCGGACGCCCGTTGTGAGATGTCCTGACAGGCAGCCGAATACGGTGACTTGCCAGTTGTACAACGAACAAGACCATGCAGGTGATAGCCACGATGACAAAGCTCGGCGGCATATTGAACATGGCTGACAGCCCGAGCCCCAGCCAGACTGAGGCGACGCTGATGGTCGTCGAGACGAACATCGCGATCAAGGGCCTGGCCGCCAACCTGATGGCGGTCGCGGCCGGCGTTACCAGGAGAGCAAAAAGCAGCAAGGTTCCGACGACTTGAACCGCCATTGTCACCGCGAGCCCGAGCAGCGCCATGAAGATGATCGATAAGGACTGCACCGGCACACCTTTGGCCTGGGCGACGAGTGCGTTGACCGACGCGAACAATAGCGGGCGAAAAATGAAGCCCACACAGAGCCCGAGCAGTATCAGCAAGCCTGCAAACGTAATCAGCTGTCCGTGCGAGATTGCCAGGAGATTCCCGAACAGAACATTGGTCATCGTACTGGCGTTTTTCGTTGCGAGAGAAGAGAATAACAGTCCCAAGCCGATGGCCATCGCCAAGACGGTCCCGGTGGCGACGTCGCGGTCATCAACCCGTTTACCGAGCGCGCCGATGATAATTGCACCGCCTACGCAAAAGACACCGAGGCCCAAACCGGTAGGCACACCCAATAACACCGCTCCCGTTGCCCCGGGCAAACCAATATGCGCAACGGCGTGCGCCGCAAACGCGGTGTTGCGGACAACGATGAAATAGCCGAGCAGACCCGCGGCCAGTGCAACGATCGTGCCGCCCAGCAGGGCATCCCGCATGAAGGGTGAAATCAATATTGGCCACCAATTGTCCTGGTATCCCAAGGCAAGCAGCGTTGCTGTCATACAGCGCCCCGCAGATAAAGGCCGCCTTGGGGAGTACGGGCGACCTCGATCGGCGTGCCGTAGAGCTCGCTGAGCAAGTCTTCTTTGGCCACGTCATCGATGGTGTCGTAGTGCGGATGTCCGTCGAGCAGATAGATCGCACTATCGAGCACGCCCAGGAAAGGATTCAGGTCGTGTGCGACCACGATGATCGTGACGCCCAGATCTGCATGCAGGCTGCGGAGCAGTCTCACGATTTCGCGCTGAGTTCCGAAATCCAGGGATGCCAGGGGCTCGTCCAAGATCAGCAGCTTGGGCCGCGGGACCAGCGCCGCGGCGATTGCCGCCCGCTGGCGTTGCCCGCCGGAGAGTCGAGAGAGGCGTTTGCCGGCGAGTTCGGCAATCTGGACCGACCGCAAAGCTTCGTCGACGCGGCGGCGTTGCGAGGCAGTGGTGCGCCTGAATGCCCACCTGTCCCCGTTCAGCCCAAGCGTTACCACGTCGACGACGCGGATCGCCTCATCAGAGTTCGAGGCGTAGTTCTGTGGAACGTAGCCGATGGAGTTGTTATCCCCGCCCGGACGTTTGTCGAATACTCGGACATTGCCGGCGGCGACGCGCACTAGTCCCAAGATCACTTGAACCAGTGTCGTTTTGCCCGCTCCGTTAGCGCCGATGACCGCGACGATGCCGCCCGACGGCACCTCGAATGTCCCCCGTGACCAGATCAGCCGTCCATCCCGCACCACGCTGACATCCTCGAACACCACCGCCGCGCCGTCGGTGGCGTTGCTACGCAGGGACATTGAGCGCCTCGGCCAGTGAGGCGAGTTGGTCTACCTGCCAACTCTGGAACGATTTGTCCCGCGCTGCCACCGTCT
>NZ_JBAPRN010000054.1:0-28740 GCF_049281135.1 Mycobacterium sp.
TTCGACTCGGTCAGTTTCGACTCGCGCACCAATGAATCGTTTTACAAGGTGGACGCCACATCTGGGTGGTGGAATACCGGATCGGAGACCGAGTCGGACGGCAGCCCCAACCTGGGCCACAAAGTCCGTCCCAAGGGCGGCTATTTCCCGGTAGCCCCGGCTGACCACTATGTCGACCTGCGCGACGTCATGCTCACCCACCTGACGAACGCCGGTTTCAGCCTGGAGAAGGGCCACCACGAGGTGGGCAGCGGCGGCCAAGCCGAAATCAACTACAAGTTCAACACGTTGCTGCACGCGGCTGACGACCACCAGATGTTCAAATACATCGTCAAGCAAACGGCATGGCAGGCCGGCAAATCCGTGACCTTTATGCCCAAGCCCCTGTTCGGCGACAACGGCTCGGGCATGCACTCGCACCAGTCGCTGTGGAAGGACGGCGTCCCGCTGTTCTACGACGACGCGGGATACGCCGGGCTGTCGGACATCGCGCGGCACTACATCGGCGGCCTGTTGTATCACGCGCCGTCCCTGCTGGCCTTCACCAATCCCACGGTGAACTCCTATAAGCGTCTGGTGCCCGGGTATGAGGCGCCGATCAACCTGGTCTACAGCCAACGCAACCGCTCGGCCTGCGTGCGCATACCAATCACCGGCAGCAACCCCAAGGCCAAGCGTCTGGAATTCCGATGTCCCGACGCATCGGGTAATCCCTATCTGTCGTTCGCGGCCATGATGATGGCCGGCTTGGACGGCATCAAGAACAAGATCGAGCCGCCTCCCCCGATCGACAAAGACCTCTACGAGCTCCCGCCGGAAGAAGCCGCGGACATCCCGCAGGCTCCGACCCAGCTATCCGCGGTGATCGACCGGCTGGAGGAAGACCACGAATACCTCACCGAGGGCGGTGTTTTCACGCCTGACCTGATCGCGACCTGGATCAGCTACAAACGCGACTACGAGCTCGCGCCGTACAACCTGCATCCCACCCCGTACGAATTCGCGCTCTACTACGACGTGTGAGCTGTCACTCGAGGGGGTCGGGCGCCCATCGCGGCCGGCGCACCTCGGGCCGCTGCGCGCCACGCGCAGCCGCGAGCGCCACCGCGTTCTCCCCGTTGATCGCAGTGATCGGCGGGGGTTGGCCCTTGCGCAGCGTCGCGATCAGCTCGCGATATGGGCCGATCAGGTACACCGTGTCACCGGCCTGCATTCGAGCGTCGCGTCGCGGGCGCAACCTCACCGGTCCCTCCGGCCGGATGATCGCGATGACACGTGTCTGAGTGGACAGTTCCACCATGCGCATCCCGTCGAGCTCGCTGCCCTCCGCTACCAGCATCGCGCCGACCATGAACGAGCGCTGTCCGACCCAGAACGTGCCCAACACCTTCAGGCCCATCGCCGCGCCGATGAACCATGGTGCTGCCAGATCCACGACCGACCGCACATTTTCAAAACCGAATTGCTGGCTCACCGCGGCGCTCAACGCACGGCCTTGCACACGCAGCACGATCGGCACTTTGGTATCGGATCCCAGGACTTCCAGCAGGACGATGCCGGTCCGGATGTTCTCCATGTCGTCCTGGGTCATCACCGCTACTCCGCGGGCGCGATCGACGCGTGCCGATTCGAGCGTCTGGCGCATCGTCGAGTCGCCGAAAATCACCGGCACGTCAAGTTTGGCGACCGTAGACAGGAGCCGGTTGTTCTCGTCTTGCTCGATCACGACGACGTCATATCCGGCAGCGACGAGGTCACTGACAACGCGGATGCCCGTTGACCCCAGCCCGACGACGATGATGTGGTCGCGCATCCGGCGGGCCCGCCGCAGACCGGCCGTGTGGACGAAGCGGCGTGACAACAGCAGGTCCGAGATGAGCGCGACGAGGATGGCGGTAATAGTCACGCCACCGAACATCAGTCCGATAGCAAACCACCGCAGCACACCGGACTGTGCCGCGAAACTGAAGTCGCCGAAGCCAACGCTGGTGATCGTCTCGGAGGTGAAGTACAACGCATCGAGCCATGACATACGTGGATGGACGTAGCTGAAGCGCACCATGGTGGTCGCGCCGAAAATCAATACCAACGTGAATATTGTCGAAGGGAAGAGCAACGGGTTGGCGTCCTCACGCATGGCACGCACGGCGTCGATGGCGCGTCGCATCCTGGAGTGGCGAGAGCGGGTCGCCGTCGAGGGTGGCACCGAGATTCCGCGGGCTTCCATCTCGTCCTTCGGGCCGATCATCGAGGTCCAGTCGCCCTTGAACACCTCTAAGTCCCGACCCGGGCACGGCACCACCTCGCCGGGGGTGGGCGAATTCTTGCCATGGACCACCGCGACCGGCGCCAGGTCTTTATAGAGGTCGCGCAGCGTACCATCCTTGGGCGCCTCGGACCCCCAGACAACGAATTCAACACCGGCGGTGGAGAACTGGTGCGCATTGCGAGACAGAACTGCCTCGACGACGGACGGCGCCGCGAGGTCGGCGACATTCAGGATCGCGCCGGGGCCGCTGACAGCAGCAACAGCGTCACGCAGCACATTGTCCGCCAGACGCGCCACTACGCGAACGTTTGGACTGAATCGCCTTGCCAGTAGCGCGATTTCGAGATTCACTGCGTCATTGGGCCCCGCGCAGACCACGGCCCGCGCGCGATGCACCCCGGCGCCCAGCAGCTCGGCGGCGTTGGTGATCCGGATGATCCGGGCACCGGCCCCCCTCAGCTCATCGATGATCGTGTTCGCCAGCGGGTCGTCACCACAGACGATGATCTCGCGGTGAAACTGAAATGTCTCGCCATCTCGCGCAGCAGCCGGCCGGTTTTTCTGCTGGCCTGCGGGCTCGGTCAGGACTGGCATGACCACTCCCATCTCCGCTCACACCTAACAGTTCACACTTCATATGACTATCGGCCACAAATTCGCAAAGCGCTACCGGAGACGCCGGGATAAAGTCAGCCAACAGCGCTGCGCCACAAGCGGAGTCGCTTCGCAACACGATCGACTCACGCCGGTCACGCAGGAGAAATAGTCGAGGGGTAGCGCGGCTACGTGCCTGAGTAGTCCACCTGCCAGTGCTTGATGCCGTTGAGCCATCCCGACCGCAATCGCTCCGGAGTCGCCAACGAGGTGAGGTCGGGCATGACGTCGGCAATCGCGTTGAACATCAGCTCGACTGTGAGACGCGCGAGGTTGGCACCCAGGCAGTAGTGGGCGCCGGTGCCGCCGAAACTCAAGTGCGGATTGGGATCTCGCAGCACATTGAACGAGAACGGCTGGTCGAACACGTCTTCGTCGAAGTTGGCCGATCGGTAGAACAGCGCAAGCCGCTGGCCCTGCGTGATCGGCGCGCCGCCGAGTTCGGTGTCACGCAGTGCGGTGCGCTGGAACGCTGTGATCGGTGTTGCCCAGCGGATGATCTCATCGGCGGCAGTCGACGGGCGTCGCCCTTTGAACGTCGCCCACTGTTCCGGGTTGTCCAGGAACGCCATCATCCCTTGAGTGATCGAGTTGCGGGTCGTTTCACTGCCGGCAACCGCCAACGTCACCACGAACAGCCCGAACTCCTCATCGGAGAGTTTGTGGCCGTCGACGTCGGCTGTGATCAGGCGGCTGACAATGTCATCACCGGGATGGTCCGCCTTGTCAGCGGCGAGCTGCATGCCGTAGAACATCAATTCGGCGGCCGATTCGAGTGCCTCGGATTCGGCGAACTCAGGATCCTCGTCGCCTACCATCGCGTTGCTCCAGTGAAACAGCTTCGATCGATCCTCGAAGGGGACCCCGAGAAGTCCGGCGATCGCCTGCAGCGGCAGCTCGCTGGCCACCTGCGCCACGAAATCTCCGCTCCCGGCTGCGGCTGCATCCACCACGATCCGACGAGCTCGCTGTGCCAGGTCCTGACGCAGCTGGTCCACCGCGCGCGGGGTGAAGCCTCGTGACACGATCTTGCGCATTCGGGTGTGCTGCGGGGCATCCATGTTGATCATCGAGAACCGCCCGGCCTGGATCTGCCCGCGTGCTGTTTCCTCGTCGACGTATCGCGGCACGATACAGTTCTGAGCGCTGGAGAACAGGTCGCTGCGCCGCGACACCTCACGGATATCGCGGTGTCTGCTCACCACCCAGTAGCCGCTGTCGGTGAAACCTCCGACGCCCGCGGGTTGTTCGTTCCACCAGACCGGCGCTGCCTGCCGCAGCTGACGTAATTCCTCGGTCGGGAGGCGGGTCGCGTACACGTCGGGATCGGTGAAGTCGAACCCCTGCGGAAGTTGCGGTTTCGTCATGACACCTTCCTCACGTCAGCCACTGGTCAACAAGATCGGCCCATCGCCGCGAGAGGGTCGTCTCCATCTCGCCGCGCTGTCGTTGTCCGTTTACTTCCTCGGACTCAATGCTGCCGATCGTCAACCGCGCGACTTCGTCGACTTGATCACGGTCCAGTCCGAGCGCCGTCAGAAAGTCCAGGTCGCGCTGAAGGTCGATCTCGTCCGGCAGGTTCGAGCGCGCCAGCAGGACCGCCGCGTTCTCCTCGCCGACCTTTAACAGCATGGCCACCAGGCTGGACTTGCCGACCTTCACAAAGCGGTCACACCGGCCGGCGGATCGACAACTGGATTCCGTTATCGCGCATGATAGTTCGGCACTGTTCGGGGGTGTAGTCGAAGTTCTCCAAGTCCTTGACGTAGGACGCGGGATCGGCCAAGCCTTCGACGTGCGGGTAATCCGAACCCATGATGATTTGGCTTTCGCCCAGCAGTTTCAGCAGGCTCGCCAGTTCGTCCTCGTAGAACGGCGACACCCAGACATGGCGCTTGAAACTCTCCCGCGGGTCTTCTTGATAGATCTGCGGGATCTGACCGTAGGACTTGGTCAGCTTTTCGAAGAGGTGGAACACCCAGGTCGATCCGCTCTCGATGCACGCCATCCGCAGGTTCGGGAACCGTAGGAAGAGGCCTTTGTGCAGATGATTGGCAAACGTGTCCTGCAAGGGGTCGCCGGAAAACAGGCTTCGGAAGCCCAGGAGCGCCTGGAACGACATCATGTAGTCCGATTCGCCCCACGCCGGCATGAACTTCGAGTAGTACGTCTCGCCCGAGTGATAGCACACGGTGACGCCGGAATCATTTGCCAACTGCCAGAAGTCGTCGAACATGGGGTCTCCGGGCGCCCGCATGCCGACATCCGTCATGACCGGGCCGGGGATCATGACGATGAAGCGTGCATCGCGTTCCAGCGCCCACTCGAGCTCGCGGACCGCATCGTCCGGCTTGCACAACGTGATGTAGGGCGCGGCGAAAATCCTTTCCTGGTAGGCGAATCCCCAGTCCTCGTCCATCCAGCGATTGAACGCCCGGAATGTCGCGACGGTGGCGTCCAGGTCCGGCAAGAGAGCCTGCTCCATCCCGACCCCGAGCGTCGGCAACAGGATGCAGCCGGCCATGCCCTGTTCGTCCATCAACGCGAGCCGCGCGTCGCGGTCCCGATACGCCGCCGGGATCGGCTCCAGGTCGCCGAAAAGCGCGTTCAGATCAGCGCCTCTGGGGTTGCGGCCACGGAAGTACTCGTCGAGCGCGCCGGGCTTGCCCACCGGGTCGAACGTCGGATTCGGAATGAACCTGTTGACCCTGCCACCAACGAGGAGACGCTGCTTGCCGTCAAGTTGGGCCCACTGGATCGCCCGCTTCTTGTAGGGCGACTCGATGTGGCGGGTGAACGCGTCGAGGGCTTCGTAATAGTGGTTGTCGCAGTCGAAGAACTGGAAGGGAAGCTGTGTGGTCATCGCGGGTGTCCTTTCTGTAGCGACGATTTAGTTGCGCGGTAGGCCGAGGACCATCGATGCGATGACGGTCAGCTGGATCTCTGGAGTTCCGCCGCCGATCAGTTCAGCGGGTGCGTCGAAATACGGTTGGATCACTGCCGGTTCGGACTTCTCCAACATCGCGATGCGGCCGGTCAGGGCCAGAGTGGCAGTCCACGCGCGCCGCAACAACGTGACCATCGCGTACTTGGCGATGCTGGAGGTCGGGCCCGGACCCTGGCCCTCCACCAGTCGAAGGGTTTCGCGCAGCACCACGGCTTTGATTGCGGTGCTGTAGGACTCGATCTCGCCCAGCGCCCGCAACGCGGCATCCTGCTCTGAGCCGGCTACTTCGGCCACCCTGCGAAGCGCATCTGCCCGGTCGATGCTGACGTAGTTCCCGATAGCCGTTCGTTCGACCGCCATGGTCGATACCGCCAGGCTCCACCCGTCGTCAGGCTTACCGACGAGCATGTCGTCGGGCACGAACACGTCGGTCAGAAACACCTCATTGAACTCGAAGCGTCCGCTGGCCTGTTTGATCGGCGAGATCTCGACACCGGGTGACGTCATGTCGACGAGGAAGTAGCCGATGCCGCGGTGCTTCTTCGCATCGGGATCCGTTCGGGCCAACAGTGCTCCGAACTGAGCCTGGTCCGCCAACGACGTCCAAATCTTGTGCCCGTTGACCAGCCATCCCCTGTCGACCTTGACGGCCCGGGTCGACAGCGACGCCAGGTCCGAGCCGGCACCGGGTTCGCTGAACAATTGACACCATGGCTGTACACCGCGCACGATCGGCCACGCGAAGCGCTCACGCTGCAGGTCCGATCCATTGTTGAGGATCGTCGGCAGGATCCACTCCGCGATACCGAGCGAGGGTCTGATCAATTCGGGGCGTTTGCCGAACTCGTCGGCGATGATCACCTGCTGCACCGCCGAGGCGCCAACACCCCACGGCGCGGGCAGATTTGGCGCCACCAATCCTTCCCGCGCGAGCAGGTCGCGCTGCGGACCGACGGCAAGGCCGGGGGTCCTGACGTCCCCGGAATAAGGATCGTTGGACAGACTCAGCGCCTCGTCGAGCGTGGCCGCCACACGGGCCCGGAATTCGGACTCGACGTCGCCTAGGTTGATTGTGGTGGAGCGCTTGAGCGTGCAAGCCAACTCCCCTACCTTCCGCGTCCAACGGGTCATCGGACCCGACGACGCCGCCAAGCTGGTGGCCCGCCGCCAGTACAAGTGCGTGTCGTGCTCCCACGTGTAGCCGATCGCACCGAACATCAGCAGAGCATCGAGCACCAGGTCGGGGGCCGCGCCGACCGCCATCACAGCGGCCGACGCGGCCGCGAGACGGTTCTGCTCGATGGACTCCTCTGCTGCCCTGACCGCGTCCCACGCCGACGACGCGGCCAGTTCGGAATTCACCAGCAGCGTCGCAGCCTTGTGTTGCAGGGCCTGAAAGGCTCCGACGGGCCTGCCGAACTGCTCACGCGTGCGGATGTATTCGATCGCGGCATCCGCGCAACGGCGCACCGCCCCGGCGGCTGCGCACGCGGCGAGGGCCACCACGACGCAGCGGGCCCGCTCGGTGGAGATACCCGATATTTCCGCGGCGTCCGGTAGGACGTGATCGGCGAGTTTCACAATGCCCACGTCGGTGCACAGATCGGTGCCTTCTTGCGATTCGATCGTCAGGCCCGGGCCCGATGTGGCCACGAACCATCGTTCGCCGCCGTCGCCAGTGCGGGCCGCCAACAGAAGATGTTGCGCTGCACAGATTCCCAACACCGATCCAGACAACCCGTTGAGCCGCCACAAGCTTCCGTCGCGCACCGCATGAATGTCGCTATGTTCGGGCAGGATGACGACCCCCGTCGCGCCTGAGGCGAGATCAGTCAGCAGCGGCTTGGCCGACGCATCTCCCAAACCTGCCACTGCGCTCGCTGTCACCGTGCTCAGCAGCGGACCGGGCAACAACGCAGCGGCGGCCGCCTCGACCACACAGGCCATGTCTGCCAGGGTGCCGTCCTGCCCGCCGACGTGCACTGGAAGGTGCACCGAGTGGAAGCCGCTGTCGACGAATTCCTGCCACCAGGAAGGCAATTCGCCGGCCGCGATCGAACCGAACGCGGCACGGGTCTTGTCGATGGGGGCGTGCCGAGCCGCGAAGCGGCTGACCGCGTCAACAAGCTGCTCCTGCTCGACAGTGATCGCCAGTGCCATGGAGCGTCAGCCTTCGAGCCCGAGAATACGGGCGGCGTTGCCGTACAAGAACTTCGGCCACACCTCGTCCTTCAGCGGAACGTTGGGCATGTCGCTGAAGATCCGTTCAAGCGACAGTCCCATCGGAAAGTAACCGGCGTACAAGATCTTGTCAGCGCCGCGGGTATTCGCGTAGTCGATGATGGCCTTCGGGTAGTACTTGGGCGCGAACGCCGACGTCGAGTAGTACAGGTTGGGCCACTTCAGCATCAGCTTGACGGCGAGATCCTCCCACGGCTCGCAACCGTGACGGGTGACGAACACCAGATCGGGGAAGTCGAACATCACGACGTCGATTCGTGAGACTTCCTGCGGGGCAAAGGGAACTCGCGGACCGGGGACTCCGGCGCAGACGAAGATCGGAAGGGCGAGGTCGACGCAGGTGGCGTAAATGGGGTACATCTTCGGGTCGTCGATGGGCACCTGCGGAAAGGTTCCCGCGGGGAATACCGACGTGGCGCGGATCCCGAACTGCTCGTGGTCGCGACGAATCGCGTTGACCGAACCCATCACGTCGTTGGGATCGTCGATGTTTCCGGACGGCACGAAGCGGTCCGGAAACATCTTGAGCGCCAGCTGCGCGGAGTCCTCACCGACGCCGATCATCGCCTTTTCGATACCGAATCGGTCCATCTGCTGCAGCACCAGCGACACTGGGTCGTCGGTCGACAGTCCCTGCGGCACGTCTTTGAACATGTACTCGACCGGAAATTCGAAATCTTCCTTCGATTCCCGGTCTTTGGTCTGCTTGCGGATGAAGTCGTACTGGGCGGAGCCCTCGTGCGGAAACCCGATCATGGTGTCGATCACCGGTAGTCCCACCGGTCCGGGCATGGAGTCCTCCGATCGCAATGACGTGCCGCGAGTAACCGGCCTGCGGGTCCATACTGAAACATGGTTCTACTAAAGTCAATGTTTGAATAGGGCTTTCAACTGGTCTAATATGACCTGACGCCCCGCGATCGGGGATCTTGATGAGAAATCTGTTCTGTTTTGCAGTCGGACCCGAGTCGGAGGTGGCGCCGTCAACACTCCCGTGACACAGCCTGATTCCGCCGTCGTGCCGCTGACGGATATGACCAGCCGCCAGCTCATCCGGCGAGCGACGATCATCGAAGCGGTCATCGAACTGATTGCCGACGTCGGCGCCGAGGCGGTGCAGATGCGTGACGTCGCGAAGCGCTCGGGAGTGGCGCTGGCTACCGTCTATCGCTACTTCAACTCGAAGGACTACCTACTCGCGGCCGCACTCGAGGACTGGCAGAAGCGACTCACCCGGCGCATCCTCGCATCGCGCGCAGGCCGGAGCGATCAGGATCCGCTGCCCGGCATCCTGGATTACCTACGACGTGCCCAGCGGGCGTTCCACCGCAACCCCAATATGACCGCGCTGATGTTCCAGACGACGACATCGACCGATTCCCAGGCCAGGGCGACGATCGATCAGATGAATCGCACGAATACCGAGATGTTCAACAGGCTCCTGGAAGGCGTTGCAGCAGAAGAGATTCCGAACATCACCTTCGGTCTCAACGCCGCGCTGAGCAGCTCGCTTGCCGGGGTGCTCGCCGGCATGATGACGTTGGAGGAATCGTTGAGTCGCGTCGAGTGGGTAGCTCGCAGGCTACTGACGGACCGGTGACGCTCACCGTCACTTGATACCCATCTGATTGCATTCCAAGACAAACAGGTCAGCGGGCGGATCCGAACCGCGCCGGTGTATTTCCTGGCCCTCACTGGTCGAATAGAAGTGGTCCTGCTGAGCTTTGACACATCGCTGCAGCTTGTGCTGCCCCGAGTTGTACCAGAGCATCCACAACGCCACGACAACGACAGTAGTAACCACGACTGGCAAGAACATTCGCCTTCTCAACTACGAACCGTCCCCGTCATCGCGGAAAACCCCATCTCTATAGACGACGCTTACCTTAATAGACTATCGCTCGCCGCCGATTCGCGACCCATCATTCTTCGGGGCCTTCCGATTCGGATGCCGAAAGGGCCTGACGTAACTCGCTATACGCGTCGACGAGCTGCTCAAGCGAGAAGCCGAGATTCAAGCCGCTCGGGTTGGGCAACACCCATGCGTCGGCTCCGGCGAAGCCCGGGCGATACCGGCCCCAGGCGACGTCTGACACGCCGAGCATGCAGGCTAGGGCCCGCTTTCCGAGAAAAGCGATCGCCCGCGGGGCGTAGCGGCGGATCTTTGCCTCGAATTCGGGTTGTGCACGCCGGAACTCCTCGGGCGAAACCTCGCTGGCTGACCGCGTCGGTCGCCGGACCACCGCGGTGAGCCCGCACCCATAGTCCAGCAGCCGACGCTGATCGGCCGGCTGTAGGCGGACATCGGTAAATCCGGCCAGATGCAGCACGGGCCAGAATCGGTTGTTGCGGTGGGAGAAGTGGTAGCCGTCCTGGACGGCGCTGGATGCATAATTCAATCCGCAGAAAACGACATCGAGACCTTCGGTCAAGATATCTGGTTCAAACTCGGCCACATCCGGTCAGCCGCGGGCGACTTGGTCAAGCAACGAATTCACCTCGGGGAAAGGCATTCCCGAAGTGGCCGAGGCAATGTCGCCGTTGGCGAGTGCCGTCGCCGCAGCTTGCAGAGAAGCCGCGACGTGGGTGTACAACGAGACGCCCACACTGATGCGCTTGACTCCCGCAGCGGAAAGCTCAGCCACCGTCGGAGTCTCTGACATGGTGCCCACCACAATGTTGACCGGTTTGGGCGCAACAGCTTTCACGATCGCCTTCACCGCGGGCATGTCGGGTGGATATGGGGCGTAGAGAACGTCGGCGCCGGCCTCTGCGAACGCGGTCAGACGTCGGATCGTGTCGTCAAGGTCGTTGCGGCCCTGGATGAAATTGTCCGTGCGCCCCGTCAACACGATCCGGCCCTTGGCCGCTTTGGCCGCCGCCGCGACCCGGGCGACTGCGTCATCGAAGTCGCGGATCGGGTTGGCGGGATCGGCGGAGGTGTCCTCGACACCGATCCCGGCCAACCCGGCTTCGATCGCGGCACTCACCGTCGCGGCTACGCCTTCGGGCGTATTGCCGTATCCATCCTCGAAATCACCGTTCACCGGCAACCCGGCGACCTCGATCAGAAGCTTGGCGTGCGCGAGATGCTCGTTGACACTGACTGCGTGCCGCCCGTCGTGGCGGCCCAGCGTGGCTGCGAACGCCGCCGACGACGTCGCCAGCGCGGCGAAGCCGGCCTTCTTGAAAATGAGGGCCGACAACCCGTCCCAGGGATTGGGCATCACGAAAGCCTCAGGTTGCTGGTGCAAAGCCAGGAACCGCTCGTAGTGCTTGGCCTGGGTCATGATGCCCTCCTGTCGCTCGTGACACCGTCAGCGTCAATGGTGTGCGCAGGTATTCCCCGGCGCTGTCAAGATCCTCAGTATCTAGGTGAGCGGTGACATGTCGAGTAGGCACAAATTGTTGCAATGCGTTAGGCACGGCATACTTCTTGGTGCAATGACCGCGACGATCGACCTACTCGATGTGGCCACACTTCCGCTGGCGCCGAAAAATCCGCTGCCCATCCGGCAGGTGCTGTCAGCGGCGCGGGTTTTGCACACCGGACTGCCGCTGCTGAGCGAGGCCGGCGGACCGGTGACCCGCTTCGTACCGCTGCCAAAGTTGTTTGCCCCGGCCCTTGTGCTGGTCACGTCGCCCAACGGGGTGCGCGATGTGCTGGGACGCGCGGACGGACTCACCGAGCGATGCCAGATCCACCAGGAAGTGCGGAACGTGGCGGGCGACAACCTCTTCGTCCTGCCCAACAGCGAGTGGGCCCCACGCAGACGCGCACTGCAACCGGTGTTCACCAAACAAAACGTCGACAGCTTCGGCAGACACATGACGCAGGCGGCGCAAACGTCCGCCGATCATTGGCGCGAGGTAGGTGGCGTCGACCTCGACGCTGAGTGCCGCCGACTCGCCATGCGGTCGCTCGGCCGCTCGATTCTCGGTGTCGACGTCAACGAATTCGGTAACGAGATCGCGCAGAACATGCACCTGGCATCGGCGTACGCGACCGATCGTGCATTACGGCCGATACGTGCGCCGCGGTGGCTCCCGACGCCGTCACGCCGTCGTGCTCGCGCCGCGGTTACGACGATGCGCCGGGCCACCATGGAGATCCTGCAGGCGTGCCGCGCAGATGCGACCCGCGATGCACCGCTGGTTCGAGCGTTGATAGCGGCCACCGACCCAGACAACGGCCGGCCACTCTCCGACGAAGACATCAGCAACGAGCTGCTGATCTTCATGCTGTCGGGCCACGACACGACGGCGACCATGCTGACCTACGCCTTGTGGGAACTCGGGCACCATCCCGACATGCAGGACCGGATCGCCGCCGAGGTTGCCGAGATCGGCGATCGAGAACTGACGCCCGACGATGTCCCCCGGCTCGAATACACCGCCCAGGTGCTCAACGAGTCGCTGCGACTGTGCCCGCCGGCCGCTGGGGTCGGCCGGGTGGCGCTGCGTGACATCGCGGTGGACGGGTACCGAGTGGAAGCAGGCACCATTGTCGCCGTGGGGATTAATGCCCTGCACCGGGATCCGGCCTTGTGGGAGCGCCCGCTGGTCTTTGACCCCGATCGGTTCAGCCCGGAGAACTCCATGAACCGCGACCGCTGGCAGTTCATCCCGTTCGCCGCCGGGCCACGTTCGTGTATCGGTGAACATTTCGCGATGCTCGTGACAACCCTCGCGCTCGCCACCATCGTCCGGTCTATCCGCATCCGTTCGACGGACAAGGACTTCCCGCTCGAATCGCCGTGCACCACGGTCGCAAAGGGGCCTATCCCGGCCCGCGTCGACGCGCGGCGGTGAAATTGACGGTTTCATGAAACGGCCCCGGAGGAATCTCCGGGGGCCGTTTCTACTGCGCCTACCTTCTCGCGGTTAGCGATGCAGCGACGCCACATGGCTCGAATAGTCATCAAGCTCAAAGGAGTTCGACATCTTCACCATATTCTGAACCAACAATCGCTTGCCCGGCAGACGCTCGGCAAGACGCGTGACATTGTTTCGCCATTCGACGCCGAATTGCGTTCGCGGAGTCATGATGTACGCGTTGGACGGTGCATACTGCTGGATCGTTTCGGTGAAGGGCCGGAACTTGCGTTCGTAGCGAGCGAACGCGGTTCGATGGTCACCGCCCGCCGCGGCCAACTCGCCCGCCAGCACGTATCCCGCCACGAACGCCATCGTGGTGCCATGCCCAGACAACGGCGAGGCACTATGTGCAGCATCACCAAGTAGTGCAACGCGGCCCTGAGACCACGACCTGAGCTTCACTTGCGTACAGGTATCAAAGTAGAAGTCGCCAGCAGTATCGATCTGTGAGAGCAATTGCGCTGCTTCCCAACCCATTCCACTCGCACGCGCCAGAGCGATGCGCTTCTGGGCAGCGACATCCCGCCAGTCATAGGACGGCGGCCCACCCTGAAAACTCAGGAAGGCCATCACCCTGGAATTGTCGGCGATTGCCCGCATCCCGATACTGCGTCCGGCCTCGCTGTACAACACAGTGCTGTCCTGCAGCCCCAAGTGGTTTTCGGCGGTCCAGAACGAGACATAGACCCCGAGGTGCTTCAACTCCACGTCCTGGGCTGGCATGACCATATCGCGCAGCTCCGAGTGAACACCGTCGCCACCCAAAACGAGATCGAACCGCTCGGTCCCGCCCGAGGCGAACGTGACGTCGACGCCATCGTCGCTCTGCGCCAGGGAGTCAATGCGATCACCGAAGCGGTAATCGACCCCGGAGCCTGCTGACTCGACGACTGTCCGTGACAGCTCGCCTCGAAGAATCTCGATCTCAGCAATGGGACCGTCCCCACCGTAGTCGCGGACGTCCAGCGTGCCACGTATTCTGTTGCGGCTATCGACGAATGACATCGAAGCGTTCGGCTCGGTGACGGCCCGCACCGCCGAATCAATGCCCATCTTTTGCAAGGCAACGCGCGCGACCCCGCGAAGGTCGACCAGCTGACCACCCAACCGCAATTCGGGCGCCTTCTCGACGACAACGACGTCGGCGCCGTAGCGCTCGAGCCAGAAGGCGACCGTCGGGCCGGCGATGCTCGCCCCTGAAACCAAAACCTTCAGCGCCTCCACGGGCGTTACCTCACAGAACTCGATTCCATGGAAATACAGTCAGCGGGTGCTGTTAACAGCGTTATCACCAACGTAGGGTTAACATCGTTAACATGTCAAGGTCGTCGGAAGCCATCGCCGCAAGGGACGCCCGCCGTGTCACCATCACCGAGGCTGCTCTCGCAATTGTGCAGGTCGACGGACTGGAACAGCTGACGATGCGGCGGCTTTCGGATAGCACTGCGCTCCAACTGCCGTTGATCTATCGGGTGTTTGCCAACAAGCAAGCCCTGATCGACGCGATGGCCGAGCACATCTTGGCGCGCGCACTGCGCGACGCGCCGGCATCTCGACCCGACCCGCGCGGTGATTGGAAGCACGTAGCCGTCACACTGGCCGACTCGCTACGCTCTGCCCTGCTCTCCTATCGTGACGGGGCTCGCATCCTCGGTGGTAGCTATGTGGCACAACAAAACAACATGACCTTCGCCGACCGGCTCATCATGTCGATGGAGCGTGGTGGGTTGACAGGCACTGCGGCGCTGTGGGGCGCATCGACGGTCTTCTGTTACGTGTTGGGTGAGGTGTTGGAGCAACAAAGCAGTACCGTGCAAGTGGTCGCTGAAGTGGACAAGTTGCAGGTTCGTTCGAGCTATCCGCATTTATACGCCACCCCCCTGCACGAACTGATCAACTTCGATGGGCGTTTCCAGTACGGGATCAGGGCTGTGATCGGCGGCCTCGCGCACGCGTCTCTCCACGACGACGCCGGGGCGAAGTGATCGGACAGGTTCGCGATCCGACTGATCGCGTTGACGACGAGGCCAATGTGGTGGACGACTCTCACCGAACGAACAAGGCGGCCTTATACGTTCATTCGTCGATGTTGCCCTTTCGGCACCAGGCGGCCGGCGGAGTCTCCGTTGCCCTTGCCTCGTGGTCGATCGATCCGGCGCGTTCGCGAACTGTCGGCATTCGATCGTCAGGGACGCTGATTTCCCAAACACGTTCCTAAAGCCCATGGAAACGGCCCTCGGAGAAATCTCCGGGGGCCGTTTCCACCAGCTCGACGCGTATGCGCATTGCGCGGATCACGGCAACGCCACCGTCACAGTCCTGGCCGGCCAGGCCGCGCGCTATCGCGATTCTGGAAGCCGATCTCGCGTACGGGTCTGCCTTTGGTACCAACACCGTTCACGCATTGAGCACCTGAGAGTTGGCCCGTGCATATATTGCGTCGAGGGCCGCGTATTCGGCTTCCGCGATCGCGTCCAACGCGAAATCCATTGCGTCATAGGCATAAGCCTCGGACATGTCTGCGTCCACCGAGGCGTTGTGTGCGTCGATCCGATCTTTTGTTTCGGACGCCCGCGCCCGGACCTTGCCGACGTGGGCATGCCACTTATCGCGAATCTCTTGCCAATCGGAAGTCGCGTTGCCTCGGGCTGCAACCGCCTTGTCCTTCAAGCGATCAGCGGCTGCGTCGGCCTTTTTACGCGCGGCGTCGACGTCAGCTTTGAGTTGATCGCGAGTCCTCTCACCCGCCACCCGTATCTTGTCCGTCGCGGTTCTTGCTGTGTCGGCGATCTTCTCGAACTGCCCGTTGAGATCGGCGTCTGACATGAAAGGCTCCCTTGTCCACCCAGGGCGGCCCATCCGCCCTACCGTCATATCGTCTGCGGTGGGTGCCCAGATGTCAGTGTTCACGGTGACACCGTCGAAGACCAGATAGTGTTGCGCGCGAGCGAAGTTCGGGTCTGCCCGACGTGGTCGCAAAAGCAGCAGCGGGGTGGGTCGGGTCGGCATCGGCGACAGCGCCTCGCAACGCTCGGGCCAAGCGGAAGCCGGCCCAATCCGGGTGTGTAAGAAGACACCCCGGTTGGCGCGAACTCGTGGACGACGACATCGACACGCCTCGTCACCGACCGGACGATGAATCACGTCCAGTCGTCAGGTGACGTCTGCGACTGCTTCGCATCGAGTGCAGATAGGTTGAAAATAATGGCGAATCCAGCAACACCACAGGAATTTCCGGCCCTCACCAATGTGTTGGTCTTGATTGGTCTGCCCGCAGGTCCCACCAATTGCGCACTACGCAAACACGTGCTGTTCAGGCCGCCCGACGGAGTAACGGTCAACCTCTTCGACGACCTTGCCAGCTTGCCTCGGTACAGCGAAGCCGTGGAGACGCACCGGCTGCCGCACGAGGTTATCGCCTTGCGTCGGGCCGCTGCTGAGGCCGATGCGGTACTGGTCGTCACGGCCTATCGCGGGCACGTCCCCTCGATGGTGCATTGCGCTATCGACTCGCTGACGCGTCGCTGGCATCATGGTGGACTCCACGACAAGCCGCTTGCCGTGATCCGTCGATCGAACGGCAATTACAGCGGCGTCTGGTCACACCAAATCGGCTACACCCGTGGCCGTTTGGGTTCCAGAGTGATCGAGCCATTGACCGTGGCGACTCTCTGCGAAGCGGTCAGAAAGCTCGCGGACGAAGTGCATGGCGGCAGCGCCGCCGCAGCGAAGTGACCCTCGTTGCCGGCCGCCTAATCGGTGGCGTGGCGGCACCCAATCGATTTGCGCGGTATCGCTGCGCGGTCAACACCAGAATGCTGCGGCAAATTCCCTGCTCCGCATGACACAATCGCCAACCGCGGTGACTGTCGTGTCTTGGCTACACTCCCGAGCAGTACGCTTCGGCGTGCACAAAGGCGTCCAGTTTCTCGGCGTACTCCCGAGCCTCGGCGGGATAGGTGAACGCACGACCAAACGGCGGCAACGCCAACATCGGTAGCCCGTCGTGTCCCACTCCGCAAAGTACGCAATGACTTCCGTGGGGTCGAGTCGTATAGATTCCCCGGTACCCCACCGCAGTGACCTCCCCGATGAAGGCCGAAGAGTGCCAGTTCATGCGACCACTCCCTGTTCGGGTTTGGCGCCTCGGACTTTCGCTTCGTCCTTGAATACCCTCCAGAACGATCGGACGGACGCGGAGTCGAGATTGATCAGATCCGCGCGGTCGTCTTCGCGGAGACGGGCAACCGTCAGGTAGCCGTCCCGCCCCACGTCGGCGCGGGCTGGCCAGGCCGGAACGACCACTACTGGGTCGGCGATCGCTATTGAAGGCGTCGTCACTAACTTCATGGTGTCCCTTCGGTACTCGTAGCCAACGCCAGTGGCAAAGAACGCCTTCCTCGAATCCAGCTTCACACCAAGGATTTACGCGCCCCCTATCCGCCCTGGGGGACTGCCGCGATGAGCCGGGTGTCCGAGAAGCAGGCTTGCGTCCCCTCACCATTGTCGTCAGAATTGCGAATCAATCTGTGTAACTAGATGATCGCTTTCGCATTGGACGCAGTCGATGTTGTGTAGTCCACCGTAGGCAGTCCGTCGGTGTTGCCGCGGACATCAGGGTTGCAGAATTTACGCCGCAGCCTTGCCCAGTTCGGCGGAGTTGTCGTTGGAGTCGCGTTCCGTTTCCAGGTATTTCCCCTGAATGATTGCCAAGGCATCAGCGCAGTGGCTGGCGGGGATTATTCGTCCGCCGGCGGGACTTCATCACGGATCGCGCGGTAGACCGCGTAGGGCATGGCGAGCAGCCATACCGAGAAGATGATGAGCGGGATGTAGAAGCCGAGGATGCCGCCGTAAGTGAACGGGCCTGTCTTGAAGAACGTGATGACACCGGTAGGGATGAACGCCAACGCCACCCACAGACTGAGATAAGCGACCCACCGCGGGAAAATCGGTATAGGAGAACGATCACTGAAGACGGCCGCCGCGATGGCGATGTACTGGACAAAGAAGGGGACGAAGTCCATCACCAGTATGAAGAAGGACATGTCGTGCAGGCTCTGGGTGACCTCGGGTGACCGGTAGGGCCGATAGGCGGTGGCCGACATCATCAGTATCGGCAGGAAAAGGAATACCCAGCCCACTGTCCCGGCCGCCAGTTGCAGGTAGGCCAGCGTGGGCTGCCGGGGTTTCATCCGCAGCATCTGTCGGGTGATGAGCGCAGTGATCGGTCCAAATCCGCCCATGCCGACGAGCGTGATGAACAAGCCGAGGCGGAGTCGGTTGGTGTGATCCTGATAGAAGGTCGCGATGTTCGCCGCGCTGTAGTCGGCCGGCGGCACCGGCAGCAGCGCTGCGATGGGCCAGAAGCCAACCAGGAGAAGGACCACTCCGACCACACACGACCAGGCGCATCCCAGCTCGATACGACGATTCACCTCAGCCTCTTTCGTATCGTCGGTCGTTCAGACGCCGATCGCGTCGAAAGAGTCATGGTCGTCGATGGCGGTGGATAGCCGCTTGATGATGGCCAGACAGGTGTCCACGGGTTGCATTTTCGGCTGGTAGAAGGCGCGCCCGATGGTGAATGCCCAAGCCGAGTACGGGTAGAAGAGAGTCTGTCGGTATCTGAGCCAGGCCTCGTCGAAGCTGGGCGCTTTGCCGCCCGCCTCATCAAGTGCCCCCAGGTACTGTTCGAGCAGCTCCTTCTCCCACCTGCGGCGGTCTGCGGGTTCGCAAGCAGAGCCAACGAAGTACGCGAAGTCGTACGCCCAGCCGCCCTGCAGGGTCGCTTGCCAGTCGGTGAGGCCCATCCGGCCGCCGCGGGTGATGTAGGTCTGCCCGACATGGCTGTCACCGTGCAGCAGCGTGGGCGGCAAGACCTCGGTCGCGATCTCGAGGCCCTTTTGGGTGCCCGCCCACAGCCGATCGGCCTGGCCGTGCAGGCGGGTGGGGATAACGCTTTTGGCCCGCTCCATACCGACGGCGCACCGGCCTTCGAAGTCCATGAAGTTCGCGACGTTGTTGTAGTGGTCGATGGGCTTCTTGAGGATTTCGAGTTCGGGGGCCTGCCACCACACGCCGTGGTAGGCGGCCATGTTGCGCAGCACATCCTCGACCTGGCCACGGGTCAGCGGTGTCGTCGGCTTGATGAAGATCGCGCCCTTTGTGGCGGCGATGTCTTCCATGACAATCATGCTGCGCCAAGAGGACTCGTCAACCCCGCCCCAATAGGCTTGTGGGGCCTCCATGTCGACCTTCGGGCGAAACGTTAAAAAGAACTGGCTTTCGCCATGCAGGACCTCACCGCCGCCGAGCACGAGGCGCTGGCTAAACGCCGCGGTGGTCTTGGTGAAGAGCTCCGTCGGCAGGCCCGCCGCCCGGCCCGCGTCGTTGTAGGTCACCCGTAACGCGGTTCGGGTGGAGGTGCCGACGCTGCCTCCCGGAGTTGAGAAGGAGACGACACGTGCGCCGGGGTGCTCATGGCAAAGTACGTCGGTCAGCCATTCCTCGTTCAGATCCGTGCCGTTGCGTGGAACATCCGCACGCGCACGCAGCACGGGTGGTCGGATCCGTTCGCCGACCATGTGGGCGCCGATCTCGACCGCGCGCTTGGCAAGCCACAGCTTGTAGTTCATCAGCCTCCCAGCCTCTTCTCGTCGCGTGAGATTGCGTTCAGAAAGACGATGGACATGACGACCATCCAGACGAAGAAGTCAACGGCAACCAGCCAGAAGGACAGCAGGCCGTTGTAGGCGAGGGGGCCGGTCTTGAACAGACCCATGAGGCTGGCCGGCGCCATGGCGAGCGCGGCGTAGATGTTGTAGTACCCAACCCAGCGCGGGAGGATCGGCGCCGGGTTGACGTCGCGGAAGACTGCCAGGGTGATGATGATCATGAAGATTGCGAATGGTGGCCAGGTGTAGAGGAACAGGAAGAAGCCCAGGTCGTTGAATGCTTGGACGATCGTGGGGTTCTCGGCGCGGAATGCCATGACGGTCCACGCGACGGCGATTGTCGTGATGACCGCCGCGCCGCCGCCGACGTTGGCAAGGGCCGCGACGGTGAGCAGGGGGACGCGTTCCATCCGGCGGATGTAGAGGACGATCGGTGCCGCCCAGGTCACCCAGAAAGACCAGAAAAACGTCACCAGAGCCGCGCCGATGAGGATGGAGGTTTGATGCTCGTGCACGCGCTGGAGAAGTTCCTGCGTGTTCAGCGTTGGTGAGGGCGGCGGAACCATGTGCATCAGCCACCCGAAGCCGACGATCGTCGCTGCCACGAGCACCAAGCCAGACCACACGAACAGCCGCATCAGCAAGGGGTCTATCCGGAAGGTGGCCAGCCATCCACCATGCACCGGCTCTGCTGTTGTCGAGGTATCGGTTGGTGTCATGTTCGTCGGTGTCCTCTCCTGTGTATCTCCATTCGGGTTCCGTACAACACAGGTGCCGCGAGGTGGCCGGGTCGGTCGGGCTGCGAGCAGGTCGCGGATTTGCTCATCGCCGCGGTCAGGCCAGCGCAAAAACGAGGATGACGACTGTGCACACGATGGCGCAATACGCTTCGAACAGCCCGCGAAGTACCGTCGGCGCCCCACGTAGCTCCATGAAGTACAAGCCGACCAGGCGCACTTTGATGAATGCGATGAGCAGTATCACCACACTGGCCAGGGTGTAATTGCTGAACCCGTGCTGAGTGCCGAGCGTCCAGGAGACGACGGTGGCGAGAATCAAGAAAATCCAGACCACACTCGCGGGCGTGCGGACCAACCTCGTCACCGTTGTCACCTGACCAGGAAGATCAACGGGAACAGCACCAGCCACAGTGCGTCGACCATGTGCCAAAAGCACGCCCCTCCTTCGAAGAATGCCCATTGGCCTTGCGACAGATCAGGTTTAGCGGCCATGGACCGCAGGACGATGAGCACCACCAAGCCGATTACCAGGTGGAAGAGGTGCAGGCCGGTGAGCACGAAGTAGAGCAGGTAGAAGTTGTTGACCGACGGGGTCTGGTGCGCCGCGATTCTTTCGTGGTATTCGAATATCTTCACCAGCACGAACGCGATGCCGCACAGAAACGCTGCGATGATAAGGCGTTGCGCGAGCGGTCGCTGCGCCGATCTCATTGCCCGCACCGCCAGGACCACGAACAAGGAGCTGATCAGGAGAAACACGGTGTTGACCGCACCGAAGCTCTTGTTCAGTGTCGCCTGCGACGCGTCGAACACTTCGGGCTGTTTGCTTCGCTGGACCAGGTAATAGGTGAAGAAGACGGCGAACACCGACATGTCGCCGAGGATGAAGATCCACACCCCTGCCTCGCCGGGGATCTTCTTCTTGTTCACCTCTGGCGACGTGCGCGCGTCGACGGTGGCTGACCCGGGAGTGACTTCCTCGCCGCTACTAATGACGGCGTTCCTCGGTGCCGTCATACGGCTGCCGGAGTCCGGCTGGCCTCGATCTCCGGACGCGCCTGGTAGCGATTGATCGCCTGCAGGGTGGTGACCGACATGGTGATCATCCAGCCGAAGAAGATCGCGAAAGGCATCCAGAACGCTCCGATGCCGTTGTAGGCGAACAGCCCGGTGTGGAAGAACGCGATCAACCCGGCCGGGAAGATGAGGATGGCACACCAGAAGTTGAGGTAGGCGACCCAGCGCGGATACAGCGTGGGAACGTTGTGATCCTTGATGATTGCGATCCCGAAGATCGCCATGACCACAGCAAACGGTGGCCAGGTGAACAGGAAGTCAAACCACACCCAGTCGTTCATGATCTGCATGACCGACGGATCCAACGTCTCGGGCCGAAAGGCAATGACCGCCCAGGTCATCGGGATGAGGATGAAAAAGACGTACCCGCCACCGTTCAGCGCGATCGACGAGTAGGTCAGGATCGCGAAGCCGCGCTCCATCTTGCGGACAAACAGCGTGATCGCCATGCTCCAGGTGGCCCAGAACGACCAGAACATGCACTGGATCAGACATCCCAACCGGATCTCGTCGCGTCGATCGATGAACCGCTGCGCCAGGTCATGGGCCGACAGTGCCGGAGAGGGCGGCGGGATGAAGTGCATCATGAACCCCTGCGCGACGATCATCGCGACGATGAGCGCGATCCCGGACCATACGGCCGCTTTCATCAGGCCGGAATCCATCCGAATCTGTTTGGTCATGTGCTCTAGCTCCATCGGTGTAAGTGCCGTCGTGCACTCAAATGCCGCGCCTCAGGTGGTTCGGCTGCGTGCAACGAGCCTATGGTCTTAGTATGCGCCACTAGCTTAGATCATGAGTGCCACTTTTGATAGAGGTGATCTCGAAAATCCGAAGAGCCTGCGTAAGTAAGGGTTCGCGGACCAGCACCACACCGCCGCGTCGTACCGCACGATCAATCCGAACCGTGAAGCAGACCGCCGCCTCGGCTACCAAGTGATACATCCTTCGATCATGAGTGGCACTTATCATAAAGGCCACACCAGGACAGCAGGCCCGACGCGTTACGCTGATCGGGAGAGTTCGAGCCAAGGAGGCCCCGGATGGGTGTTCGGCGTTGTTGGGGTGAGTGGCACTGACTGCCGACGCCACCGCCAAACGCGGGAACGGGCGCCGCGCGCCTGACGTAGTCAAAGACCTGGTGCTGCAGGCCGCGCATCGACTCTTCTCTACGCGGGGTTACCACGGCACGAAGACCCGTCAGATCGCCGAGGAGGCCGGGGTGGGGGAGTCGGTGATTTTCCGGAACTTCGGGTCAAAGGCCGAACTCTTCGAGGCGGCGATTCTGACCCCGTTCACCGATTTCGTCGATCGATGGGCCAAGGCATGGGACGTGGGCGCCACCTCCGCCTCGGATCCGACCGAGATCGCGCATTCCTTTGTGAAGGGTTTCTACAATCTGGCTGTCGAGCACCGGGAGCTATTTCAGACACTTCTCGCCGCCCCGATCCAGGGCGGTGACCCGGCGCTGGCCGAGGTCGCCGCCCGGGTGAGTGACAAACTCGCCGACAGCCTGCGAAGCGTGCAGGATGTCTTGCTCGAGCACGGCGCGGCTCGACATTTCCGCGATGTCGATACTCCGGTGACCGTTGCGTTTTCCGTAGGGTCGGTGATGTCGCTGGTGCTGCTCGACGGCTGGCTTTTCCCGCCGAATCAGCGGCGTCCCGGCAAGGCGCGACAGATCGACGAGGCCACCCGCATGTTGCTCTACGGCGTTACGGGTGGCGCTTGACCATTGGCCAGGATCATCCGGAAGTAGTCGGCCGCGGCGTATTTTGACCAAGTGCCACAACAGGCGAGGTGCGCTCCGCTTCTTGCACTGAGAGCAGCGAGGGGATTCCGATGGCCAGGGCTGACGATGACACGTGGGACATCAGGTAGTACCTGTTCGCGCGAGCAAGTAAAGCGCCGCCTTACGCAGGGCTGGCACGTTCGCTTGTCAGTCGGCGGCTAATCCCGGCAGCAGAATGGCGACCAATCCGTTGGCGTGAGCATCGATCCATGTGGGGCTCTTCGGATCCTGGCCGGTGAGAAGGCGGACTTCGGGGGCGTTCACGTATGGTAGCGACGCCGCGCCGATGAGTACGTAGTACAGGATCTCGCTGTCGATAGGTGCAGCAACACCGGCGTCACGAAGCATCTGCCATGCCGGCCTAATGGCATCGAAGACCGGCTTCACGTGGGTCTCGGTCATCCATGTCAACCGGTCGCTGGCGGCCGTGCCCTCGTGGACCATGATCTGGTTGAGTTCGGGATGCTCGGCGGCGAATCGCACGAACCGACGAATCGCATCCGCAAATCCGGCGGCGAGTCGCGGCACATCGACCGTGGTCGGCGTCGCGGGTACGACGCCATCGAACGCCTCCCGCAAAAGCCCAAAAAGGTGATCCACCGCGGCCATCCACAGCGCCGTTTTCGTCTCGAAGTGGTAATTGATCTGCGGCTGGTGGGCCTGCACGCGCGATGCGATCGTCCGCGTCGACGCTCCGTCAAAGCCCTTGGCCCCGAACTCGATCAGGGCCGACTCCAGCAGTGCTTCGCGGATATCGGTCCTCGTCCGGCGCAGGCGCACCTTGTTCGGCGTTGAGGTCTTGCGTTCCATCGTTCGAAGTGTACTCTTATTATCACTCGATAATAACGTTGGAAGGCCACACACATGAGCACTGCTCCCGAGATCACCACCCAAGGCGAAGAGCGCGCGGTGCGTCTGTTGCCGCTGTCGAAGGATCCGTTTCAGGCGCCGACGGATCGCGACATGCTTCCGTCTGAGCGGCGGCTGTTTGTTCAGACCCACCGGACCTGCGTATTCGGCTACGGCCGCAAATCGGACGGTCCGGCGATGTCGATCGTCTACTACGTGCCCGACGAGAACGGCGACCTGCTGGTGGCGACCATGGCCGATCGGGCCAAGGCCAAAGCCGTCGCCCGCAACGGCAAAGTCAGTCTCTGTGTCCTCGACGAGACCTGGCCATTCGCCTACCTGCAGGTCTATTGCGATGCGGTGATTGACGACGACGAGGAAACCCTGATCGACGTGATGATGGCCGTGGCTGAACGCATGTCGGGCGATCCAGTATCCGCAGAGCTACGCCCCGCGGTCAAAGCTGTCGCAGAGCAGGAAGGCCGGGTGCTGGTGCGCTGTCGACCGTATGCGACGTTCGTGACGCCGCCGCGACACTTGCACAGCAACGAGCAGCAGGAACTGACCCACTGGGTTTCGGCGTCGATGCCCTGGGGCGCTCCCGACAAGCAGGCGAACTGATGGCCGACGTCACCGAGAAGTGGCGTACCGAACGCGTCACAGCTGCCCTCTACGACGCGGGCGTCAAGCACGCCAGCGTCGCGAAGCTCGGCGCCCGGGCGATGTGGGGTGCTGACCTGCGACGGATGTTCGCCGACATCGAGCGACTTGCCGACGTTCCGGCCGGCGCCACGGTCCTCGACATCCCGTGCGGGGGCGGCCTGGCCTTCCGCGGTCTGCGTACCGGTCAGGCGGTGCATTACGTCGCGGCTGACATATCTCCGTACATGCTTACCCGGGCGCGCCGGGAGGCGGGCCGACACGGCGTGCAAGACGCGATCGAGTTCGTCGAAGCGGATGTGACCGCGCTGCAGTTCGCCGACGCCAGCTTTGATCTCTGCGTCACTTATAACGGGCTGCACTGTCTGCCGGACCCGCGCGCGGCGCTGGCGGAGCTTGTTCGCGTGCTGCGACCGGGTGGGACCCTGCGCGGGACGTCATGCGTTACCGGTGGCGGTCCGCGCCAGGATGCACTGATCGCGATGAGCCGTCGCGCGGGGGTGTTCGGAAACCCTCTGCACACAGGCCAAATCGAGAAATGGCTGACGGAACTCGGCCTCGACGTAACGCTCGAGCGCAGCGGAGCAGTCGAGTTGTTCGAGGCGCGGTTGCCAATTCGAAAGGCGGATTGATGGGCGACGGTGTAACCGGGGCGCACACCGATCTGCACAGTGATCAGGGCGCTCGCCCAGGAGAGCATCCGGGGCGATCCCGTGACCCCATCATCAAGGTTCACGACATCGCCTGGTTGGAGTTCGAGAAGCCGGATCTTGTTCGGGCTGAGGCGTTTGCGCGGGCATTCGGGTTTAGCACCGTCATTCGCACGGTCGACGAGTTGTATCTGCGCGGCAGCGATGTCGGATCACCCTGTGTGCTCATCCAGCAAGGTCCTCGATCGAAATTCGTCGCAGCCGCATACACCGCCCAGGATCAGTCCGACGTGCTGCGGCTGGCCGAGGCGACCGGAACCAAAATCCGCGGGCTGCCCGAGTCGCTCGGCGGCGTCGCGGTCGACCTGGTCGATCCCAGCGGTCTGACGGTGCGTGTGGTGGCCGGCACTCATCAGCTGGCGGCCCTGCCGGCACAGGCCCCGCATCAGTACAACTTTGGGCACGAACTGCAGCGGATCAACACCACCCAACGCCCACCGCGCGAGCCGACACGGGTCCAGCGGCTCGGCCATGTGGTGTTGCAGACCACCAACTACCGCGAGGCGCTCGACTGGTACCTCGATCACCTCGGGATGATCGTCAGCGATTTCATGTACTACCCCGGGCGGCGCGACCGTGGACCGGTCATGAGCTTCATCCGCTGCGATCGCGGGCAGACTCCGGCCGATCACCACACCCTGGGGTTGGCGCTGGGCCCGGCCAACCGTTACATCCATTCCGCCTACCAAGTCAGCGACATCGACGCGATGGCCACCGGCGGCCGCTACCTCGCCGAGCTCGGTTATCACCGCTCGTGGGGAATCGGCAGGCACATCCTGGGCAGCCAGATCTTCGACTACTGGCGCGATCCCGACGGATTTCTGGTCGAGCACTTCAGCGACGGTGACATGTTCGACGGCAGCCTCGAGCCGGGGTGGGCTCCCTTCACCACCTCCGGGCTCTACCAATGGGGACCCCGGATCACCAAAGACTTCCTCGGCATCGCGCCCGGCCGCGAATCCCTGCGCGAGCTTCGCTCAGTGATCAGCGGGCTGCGCGCCGACAACGAATTCAACCTGGCCAGCCTGCGCGGCATGCTCAGCGTCGCCAATTCCTGACCCCAACCACCGACATCTCAAGGACCCCCGATGACCGTCTCGATACTGCGCACCGCCGACGCCTGGTGGGTGCACAGCCCAACCGGCGCCGCTCAAGTGATCACCACCGCCACCACCACCCGCGAGCTGCTGGCCGACCGGGCCGCCATCGAGGCCGCCGCCCACGGCAGCGACACCGTGCCGGTCGACAGCCTGCACCTGGTGTCCCCCATCACCGTGCCGTGCCGGGTGGTGGCACAACTGGCCAACTACGCCTCCCATGCCAAAGACGCCGGGCGCAACCCGGCAACCGACCCGCTCGCCTTCTTCCGCAAGGCATCCGGCTCCATCACCGGCCCGTTGGGCGACATCATCAAACCTGAGCATGTCCGGCTGCTGGACTACGAGGTCGAGATCGGTCTGGTCATCGGCCGCGATGTGCCGGTTGGCACCGCGATCACCGAGGCCAATCTTTCGGACTACATCAGCGGGCTGGTGGTGGCCAATGACGTGTCGGCACGTGACGTGCAGTTGACCAAAACACAGTTCTACGAATCGAAGTCGTATCCGACGTTCACTCCGATCGGACCCGCACTGGTACTGCTGAACGGCGACGAGCTCAAGCGCTTCGGCGACTTGCGGCTACGGCTACGGGTGAACGGCCAGATCCGCCAGAACATGCTTGTCGACGGCGACATCATCTACCGGCCCGCGCAGGCCCTGCAGGCATTGTCGCGTTTTCAACGGCTCGATGCCGGCGACCTGGTCTTGACCGGAACCCCGGTCGGCACGGCGATCAGCGCACCCCCCAAACCATTTCAAATCATCGGGTCGCTGCTGCCCGACCAGCTGAAGTGGAAGACCTTCTTCTCAACCCAAGCCAAAAACCCGAAATACCTGCGCCACGGCGACGTCGTCGAGGCCGCGGTGGCGACCGATGACGGGGCAATCGACCTCGGCGCGCAGCGCAACGTCGTCAAGTACGCATAAGAAAGGACCGATCTAATGGCGAAGTCTATAGCCGGAGAAGAGGTTTCGGTGCAATGAGTCTGAGTAGGACGTTGCGACAGAAGTTTCCATTCTTGAGGTACTCGGTCCTGCGCGGGGCTTTCGGCGGCCGGGACGTCATACGGACGGGTCAGATGGGTGACGGGCGGGAGGAGGCGACGGCCGAATATGTGATTGCCAACGCACCGGCGGGCGATGTCGACGCCGCGATCAACGCGATCGACAACTTCGCCTACGACAAGTCGATCCTGATGAACGTCGGCGACGAGAAGGGCCAGCTGCTCGACGTTGCCGTCAAGCGCGCGAATCCGAAGCTCGCTATGGAACTCGGTGCCTACTGCGGGTACAGCGGGCTGCGGATCGCCCGAGCGGCACCGGGTGCCAAGGTGTTCTCGATCGAAAAGTCCGGCGCCAACGCCTCGGTGGCCCGCCGCGTGTGGGCGCACGCCGGTCTCGGCGATCGGGTCACCTGCGTTAACGGCACCGTCGGCGACGGGACGACGCTCGAGGTTCTCACCAAGGACTACGGATTCACCGCAGGCTGTTTGGATTTCGTATTCCTCGATCACTGGAAGGACGTGTACCTCGACGACCTGCAGCGGCTCGTTGACCGGGGCTGGCTGCATCCAGGAACGATCGTCGTCGCCGACAACGTCGGCTTCCCCGGCGCACCTAAGTACCGCGCCTACATGAAGGAACAGCAAGGCAAGCGGTGGCAGACCATCGAGCACAAAACTCACGTCGAGTATCAGTCGCTACTCAAAGACCTGGTTCTGGAATCGGAGTTCCTGGGCTGAGCCGCGCCACAGGCACACCGCGAAACGACGCCAAACGACGCGAGGTGACCTGCGGAGACGCCAGCGGTGTTGATGGCATCAACACGTCATCGACACCAGGGCCTTGTTTCACACTCCCTTTGTCGTATCCGTACCAGCGTCGTTGCGCTGATGGTTACCGCGGCGACAGCCTAAGCCCGGACGTGATCGACGAATGGTGCTTGAGCGTCCGCGGACTCGACGGGCTGGCGCGAGTCAGCGCGACGCGCTAGCGGATAACCCCAGCGATGTCGCCGGACATGGCGCCCAACTGGCCCGACCACGAGCCCCAGCCGTTGTCACCACCGACCGCGATGTCGAAGTGGCCATTGTGCCCGCCGACGGTGCGGTACTGCTGGTAAAACTCCAGGTTTGATCCTGTCGCC
>NZ_JBAPRN010000055.1:0-9397 GCF_049281135.1 Mycobacterium sp.
GCGGTGTGGGCGCCTGGATCGCCTGCCGACGTCGTGGCATTCCGCTTCCGGCCTTCGGCGACGCGATCGCACCCGGCATCGTTCTCGCGCAGGCGATCGGCCGGATCGGGAACTACTTCAACCAAGAGCTGTTCGGCCGCGAGACCACGATGCCGTGGGGTTTGGAGATCTTCTACCGTCGCGACCCGGCCGGATTCGTCGACGTCCATTCGCTCGACGGGGTGTCGACCGGGCAGCTTGCGATGGTTGTCCAGCCCACATTCCTTTACGAATTGCTCTGGGACCTGCTGGTATTCGCGATCCTGATCTTCCTGGACCGGCGGTACACCATCGGGCATGGCCGGCTGTTCGCGGCCTACGTTGCGCTGTACTGCGTTGGGCGATTCTGCATCGAGCTGCTCCGCGACGACACCGCCACGCATATCGCCGGCATCCGAGTCAACTCCTTCACTTCGATGTTCGTCTTCATCGGCGCGGTGGTGTATTTGATCCTGGCGCCCAAGGGTCGCGAAGATCCGGCGACGCTCAGCGGCTCGGCGGCTGAGTTGCTGGAACCCGACTCGATCGACGACGCCGACGATGCAGCGCCGGAGACGACACCAGCAGCCGAGACGACGTCGCCCGTCGCCCCCGACGACGAGGTTGGGGACGCAGAGAAGTCCGACACGGCCGCGGTCGATGAACCTGACGTCGAAGCTGAGGCCGTCGCGCCTGAGGCCGATGCGGCCGAAGTGGACTCGCCGGAGGTCGAGGTGGCCCCGACTCCAGAGTCCGACGACGCCCCAGCGGCCGAGGACGAGGCGACGGTCGAATCTGGAGAGGACGATGCCCAGCCGTCTGCGGACGATGCCGAGCAGTCTGCCGACGATGACGACGACGAAACCGACGCAGCGCCGGACGCCGCAGAGTCCGATGCCGACGCTGAGCCGACCGAGTCGAGCCCGTCCAAGCCGGACCACGACTGATGACCAGTCCGGCGCAGCACGGCCCGACCGGGCCTGCTGGGCGCTGGCACCACCCGTACGCCCTGCTGGGATCGGGCGCAGTCCTGGCCGGCGCACTCGGCTACATCGGACTGGTCGACCCGCATCGACCCGGCTCGTTCTTTCCGCAATGCCCGTTCCGGCTGCTCACCGGGTTGAACTGCCCCGGCTGCGGCGGGCTGCGGATGACGCACGACGTCCTGCATGGTGACCTGGTCGGGGCGATCAACGACAACGTCCTGCTCCTGGTCGGCATCCCGCTGCTGGCCGCGTTTGTTCTACTGCGCCGACGCAGCGGAAAGTCACCGATGACACTCCCGGCGGCCGCGACCGTCGTGATCACACTGTTGGCCTGGACAATCGTGCGCAACCTGCCGGGATTCCCCTTGATTCCGACGCTGCTCACCCATTAGCCCGCTGCTCGATCCGTAACTGACGCGAGATGCTCAGCTAGCGCGACTATGCTCAGTCGTCGTGGCACGACGCGGAAAGATTGTCTGTACTCTCGGTCCGGCCACCAGCTCTGACGAGGTGGTCCGGGCGCTGGTCGAAGCCGGAATGGACGTCGCCAGAATGAACTTCAGCCACGGCGACTACAGCGACCACAAAGCGTCCTATGACCGGGTGAGGGCCGCCTCTAACGCGACTGGGCGCGCCGTCGGCGTGCTCGCCGACCTCCAGGGCCCCAAGATCAGACTCGGCCGTTTCGCGGACGGCCCGACGTACTGGGCTGACGGCGAATTCGTGCGGATCACGGTTGCGGACTGCGCCGGCAACCACGACCGGGTTTCGACCACCTACAAGCAGCTGGCCGAAGACGCGCTGCCCGGTGACCGTGTTCTGGTCGACGACGGCAACGTCGGTTTGGTGGTCGATCACATCGATGGCGACGACGTCGTGTGCCGGGTCACCGAGGGCGGCACGGTCAGCAACAACAAGGGAATGTCGTTACCTGGGATGAGTGTCTCGGCGCCCGCGTTGTCCGAAAAGGATGTCGACGATCTCGAGTTCGCCATGCATTTGGGCGTCGACATGGTGGCACTGTCGTTCGTCCGTTCTCCGTCGGATGTCGAGCTGGTTCACGAGGTGATGGATCGCGTCGGCCGGCGAGTGCCGGTCATCGCCAAACTCGAGAAGCCAGAGGCGATCGACAACCTCGAAGCGGTCGTGCTGGCCTTTGACGCGGTGATGGTCGCGCGGGGTGACCTGGGTGTCGAGCTGCCGCTGGAAGAGGTACCGCTGGTTCAGAAGCGCGCCATCCAAATGGCAAGGGAGAACGCCAAACCCGTGATCGTGGCGACTCAGATGCTCGAATCGATGATCGAGCACTCGCGTCCGACACGGGCTGAGGCTTCCGACGTCGCGAACGCGGTGCTCGACGGCGCCGACGCAGTCATGCTGTCCGGCGAAACCTCGGTCGGTAAGTACCCGTTGGCCGCGGTCCAGACGATGGCCCGCATCATCTGTGCCGTCGAGGAGAATTCGACGGCCGCCCCGCCGCTGACGCACGTCCCACGCACCAAGCGCGGAGTGATCAGCTACGCCGCCCGCGATATCGGCGAACGGCTCGACGCCAAGGCGCTGGTCGCATTCACCCAGTCTGGGGACACCGTTCGGCGACTGGCCCGCCTGCACACGCCGCTGCCGTTGCTGGCGTTCACCCCGCTGCCCGAGGTGCGCAGCCAACTGGCCATGACCTGGGGCACCGAGACGTTCATCGTCCCGATCATGCAAACCACCGACGGCATGATCCGTCAGGTGGACAAATCACTGCTGTCGCTCGGCCGCTACCGGCGCGGCGATCTGGTGGTCATCGTCGCGGGCGCACCCCCGGGCACCGTGGGTTCGACGAACCTGATTCATGTGCACCGCATCGGTGAAGAGGACGTATAGCTCAGCTGACTAAGCCGCCCGCCGACGATGCGCTCCGCGAAGCGGAGGGTTGAGAAGGCTGGCTACTAGGCTGGGCCGGTGTCTGACTTCGACGAGCTGATGGCGGTGCTGGACCTGCACCAGATGGGCGACGCCGTCTTCGTCGGAACCCATCCCAGCAAGAACCCGCCTCGCACGTTCGGCGGGCTGATGATGGCGCAATCGTTTGTGGCCGCTGCCCGCACCCGCACCCGCGATCTGCCCCCCAACTCGCTGTCCGCGCACTTCATCAACGGCGGCGACACCGACAAGGACATCGAATTCCATGTCGTCCGGCTGCGCGATGAGAGGCGCTTTGCCAACCGCCGCGTCGAGGTGATGCAGGACGGCATCTTGCTGGCGACGGTGATGATCTCCTACCTGGCCGGCGGCCGCGGTCTCGAGCACAGCGTCGAGCCCCCCGACGTCGCCGACCCGGAGGCGTTGCCGTCGGTCAAGGAGCAGTTGCGTGGCTACGAGGAGACCGTCCCGCACTTCGTCAACGCACTACAACCGATCGAATGGCGTTACACCAACGACCCGTCGTGGGTGATGCGCGAAAAAGGCGATCAGCTGGATTTCAATCGGGTCTGGGTCAGAGCTGACGGCGTGCTGCCCAACGACCCCGTATTGCACACCGCCACAATGCTTTTCTGCTCAGACACCACTGTGCTGGACTCGATCATCACGACTCATGGACTTTCGTGGGGATTCGACCGCATCTTTGCCGCGACCGTCAATCATTCGGTCTGGTTTCACCGCCAAGTGGATTTCAACGATTGGGTGCTGTACTCCACTTCCTCGCCAGTGGCGGCCGATTCGCGCGGGCTGGGCAGCGGCTATTTCTTCGATCGATCGAGACGGCCGGTAGCGACCGTGGTGCAAGAAGGCTTGGTCAAATATTTCCCCGACAAAGGCTGATAGGACAGGCGGAAACCGCCCTGCAACATTCGATTTCGGCTACGACGCCGACGCCGATCTGAAGCGTATCGTCGATGTTGGTTAGGTCGTTGAGCCAGCCGGAGGTGCGGGTGAAAGAGTCACCGCTCGGTCTCGCGCCTGGGGTCCGCCCAGGTAGGCAACTCGTTCACGTCAATTCACCGGCTGCACGCTGGATGGGCGTCGCGGCTCTTCTCGGCGCGACATGCTGGCTGATTGCGATCATCGTGCGCGCCCACGTCCAGGCCGGCTGGCACGCAACCGATCGGCTGGAGTGGTTGGTGCCGGTGCTGGCCGCGGTGGCCTTCGTCCTGCGTGGTCTGTTCCTGGGTCGCCCGGTCACGACTCGGCACGCAGCCGTTGCGGCCATCGTCCTGTTTGCCGGGATTGCCTCGCGGGTACTGACTTTCGATCTCCTCGGCGCCGCGTTGATCGCTGGATCCGGTCTGGTTCTCATGTGGCCGATCGCGGCACGACGGCAGCCCGGCGACCTGTCTCGGGTGTGGGCATTGATCAATGCCACCAACGGCGACCCACTGGCACCCTTCGCTATGCAAGCCGGCAAGTGCTACCTGTTCAGCGCGGATGGCAGCGCGGCCATCTCGTACCGGACGCGTATGGGCTACGCGGTTGTCAGCGGGGACCCCGTTGGCGACGAGGCGCAGTTCCCCAGACTGATCGCCGATTTCGCGGCTCATTGCCACGACCATGGCTGGCGAATCGTGGTGCTGGCGTGCAGCGAACGCCGCCTTCAGTTGTGGAGCGATCCGAGAGTATTGGGCACGTCGTTGCGGCCGATACCGATCGGCCGGGATGTCGTCATCGACGTGGCCGATTTCACGATGGCCGGGCGCAAATTCCGTAACCTGCGTCAGGCCGTACAGCGCACCCACAATTCCGGGATCACCACCGAGATCGTCGCGGAGCAGGACCTCGACGACAGGCTGGTGGCTGAACTAGCCGAGGTGTTGCGGGCATCGCCCAGCGGAGCACGTACCGATCGTGGATTCTGCATGAGCCTCGATGGTGTTCTCGAAGGCCGATTCCCAGGGATACATCTGGCTGTGGCGCGGGACAAATCGGGAGGTGCCCAGGGATTTCACCGGTACGCTACAGCCGGTGGCGGCAGCGAAATCACCCTTGAAGTGCCGTGGCGGCGGCGCGGCGCGCCCAACGGAATCGACGAACGACTCAGCGTCGATGTGATCAATGCTGCTAAAGATGCTGGCGCACTACGGGTGTCGCTTTCCTTCGCGGCTTTTCCAGAGCTCTTCGATGAGCAAGACCGAGGCCGCCTGCAAGCAACCTTCTACTGGCTGATCCACCGCCTTGACCCGTTGATCGCGCTTGAGTCGTTGTGTAGGTATCTGCGCAAATTTCACGCAATAGGCGAACGGCGTTACGTGCTGATGTCTCTCACACAGCTGGTGCCACTGATCTTCGTGCTGCTGTCGCTGGAGCTCATGCCGCGACGACGCCGCCTGTAGCGTGCTAGCGGCTCGGTGCCGGAGTCAGCGTCACGTTCAACCGGTCTTGCACGCTCTGCCGGAACTGGTCGGCGCACTGCTGCTGCAAGACGTGGTTGGAGCCGGCCTTCTGCGTGCAGTCGATGTAATCTCCGCCGCGGACGTCCTTCCAGACTGTCGTCCAAATTGCGATGAACGCCAATCCGACGACGATTGCCAAGCCGCCCAGCACGATCCCGGCGATCGCAACCCCGCCGTTGCTGGCGCTGCCGCGCTTCGCGCGTGCATGCCCGATGAAACCGAAGATGACCGCGACGATTCCCAAAACGATGGGGGTGAAGACCGTTGCGACGCTGAGAAGCCCGATGACCGCCAGCACCAGCGAGGCGATACCCAGCCCATTCTTGGGCGTGGCAGCCTGCGAAGGATAACCACCGTAGCCCGGCGGCAACGGGTAGCCACCGGGGGATGCGGCCGGCTGATATGGGTAGGGATATGGCGGCCCAGTTTGCGATGTTCCCGGGAAGTTTTCGCGTCTGTCCGGAGTATCCGAAGATCCGGTCATGACTCGCTCTCTAGTCGGGCGGCGTTGGACGGGTGTCCATCAGGATACGCGTCGGCGCCGATGCGCAATTCAGGATATGAGATGTGGTCGGGCAGGTGGTGGGTAGCGACCACCACAGTCCGACCCGCCGCAATCAGGCCACCCTGCGGATCCAGTAGGCGGCGCAGGATGGGTTCGGCGTCGACGGCGTCCAGGTGTTCGGTGGGCTCATCGAGCAGCACAATCCGCGCAGGCGAGATTATTGCCCGTGCCAGCAGCAGTCTTCGGCGCTGGCCGGCCGACAGCGCACCGCTCCCGGCCGCCAACACGGTATCCAGACCATCCGGTAGGTCGGCCAGCCACGCGCTCAAGCCGACTTGGTTCAGCGCGGCGGCCAGATTGGGGTCCGGACAATCACCACGGGCGACCAGCAGGTTATCCCGGACGGACGTCGCGAACACGTGTGCGTCCTCAGCGAAAAAGCCGACCGCACGGCGCAGCTCTGGTTCGTCGATCAGTCGCAATGGTGTACCGGCCAACGTCACCTCGCCACGCCCGGGCGTCAACAAGCCGGCGAGCGTCATCAACAGAGTGGTCTTCCCCGACCCGCTGGGACCGGTGACCGCCAGCCTTGCCCCCGGCTCCAGCTCAACCGTCGCCGACGCGGCGGCGGGCGCCCGCGCACGGGAGTGTGCCACCGACACCTGGCAGGCGCTCAGCGTCGCCGTCGCTGCCAGACGCGACGGGGGAGGCGGAGTGGGCATTGGACTTGTGACCGGCGTCAGGTCGAGTAGATGTCGTGCCGCTATGCGCGATCGCGTCAACTGAACAGCAGCGGCGGCCAATGGGGTCGTCGCCTCGAAGGCGGACAGCGGCAACAGCATCAAGATGGCCAAAGTCGTGGGTGCACTGCTGCCCGCCAGCCCCATTGCGGCCACCACGGCGCCCAGCACGGTCGCCCCGATCGCGGCGGTGGGCATGGCGGCCGCCAACGCGGCGGGTCGAACGGCTGCGTCGACGGCGTCACTCCAAGCCCGTTGCCGGCGTTGCGAATCCAGGACGATGCTCGGCAGCCGACCGGCGATTCGTAATTCGGGCGCGTGCTCCAGTGCCAGCATCGCCGCGACATCGCGTGAGGAATGATGTTGACGTGCAACCGCTTCCTGCGCGGTCGCTGCTTTTGCCGCCAGCCACGGCGCAACGATGCCGGCGACCAGCAGGCAGATCGCCAACAGCACCGCCGCCGGCGGTGAGATGGCCCCGACCGCCGCGATCGCAGCCAGCGCGAGCACGGCAGCGACACCGAACGGCAGGACGGAACGGACCAGCACATCGGCCAATTGATCGACGTCGGCGCCGACCCGCGCGACCAGGTCCCCGCTGTGCAATCGCGTCGCATCCTCGATTGGCCCATGGGCCAATCGGGAATAGATCTGTGCGCGTGCGGCGCCCGCGGACCGTAACGCGGTGTCATGGGCGACGAGGCGCTCGCAATAGTGCAGCACGCCGCGAGAAATCGCGAATGTGCGGACGCCCACAACCGCGATCGACAGATCCAGAACGGGTGGCATCTGCCAGGCGCGGGTGATGAGCCACGCCGACAGTGCCGCCAGTGCCAGTGCGCTGCCGAGCGATGACGCCCCCAGCGCGATGCCGAGCAGCAATCGTGGCAGACGTGGGCGCAGCAGCGGCAACGCGACGAGCAACGGGTCAGACGTTGGCACGATCGACCTCCTCTGCTGCGCTCACGTCGATGACGTGATCGCCGATCCCGATGACCCGCTCGCGGTGACCGACCACCACCACCGTGTCGCCCGCGCGCGCACGCTCGACAACCGCTTGCAGCACTTGGATTTCCGTCGCAGCATCCAGATGCGCGGTGGGCTCGTCGAGAAGCAGTATCGGTGAACGTGATCCGAGCGCTCGGGCCAAGGCGAGGCGCTGTCGCTGCCCCAATGACAGTCCGACGCCGCCGCGCCCGATGACGGTTCGCGTTCCATCCGGTAGCTTTGCCAAGACGTCGTCGAAACCAGCAGCCGCGCAAGCAGTTTCGCTATCAGCAAGAGCGCCGAAGAGTGACAGGTTGTCAGCGACAGTTCCGGGGATAAGTATCGGGCGCTGCGGCAGCCAGCACAGCTGCTGCCACCATCCGTTCGGTTCGAGATCGGCGAGATCCATCCCGGCCACGGTGACTCGACCGCTGGTGGCCGTGGTCAGCCCGGCGATGGCCTCCAACGCGGTGCTTTTCCCCGCGCCGTTGCGACCGGTGAGCACCGTAACCCGGCCCGGCCGGATCACGACGCTGAGATCGTTCGGGCGGCACCCGTCGCGGCCCGCGACGCTCAGCCTGTCGAGAACAATCTCGGCGCCACGTGCCGACACCGTGCGTGAACCCGGCACGGTATTCGGGCATCTCTCGATCAGCTCGAAGGCTTTGTCGGCGGCAGCCCGGCCATCTTGTGCGGCATGGAATTCCACGCCAATGCGGCGCAGCGGCCAGTAGACGTCGGGTGTCAGCAAGAGAACGGTCAAGCCCGTGGTCAAACTGATCTCGCCGAAGACCAGGCGAAGGCCGATGCTGACCGCTACTAGGGCGACGCCCAGGGTGGCAAGAAGTTCCAACACCAACGCCGAGAGAAACGCGATCCGCAGCGTCGCCATCGCTGAGCGCCGGTGGGCGGCGCTCAGCGCGGTGATTCGGTGCTCGGGACCGTCGGCGCGTCCTAGAGCCCGCAGCGTCGGAATACCGGCGATCAAGTCCAACAATCGCGCCTGCAGGATCGTCATGGCTGCCAGTGCCGCCGCGGAGCGCTCGGTGGTCGCGAGGCCGATCAGCACCATGAAGAGCGGAATCAACGGCAGCGTGATCGCCACGATCAGAGCCGATCTGAGGTCGTAGAGGCCAAGCACCACGGCGCTGATCGGAGTGAGAATCGCCGCGAGCAGCAAGGCCGGCAGGTATGCGGTGAAATATGGGCGCAGCGTGTCGAGTCCGCGAGTCACGACCACGGCCGCGTCGTCGCGCAGTGTCGCCAACTCTCTGGGTTGCCGAGCCGTGACTGCCGCCAGAACCTGCATGCTGAGGTCGGCGATGGCCGCGCTGGCGCCGCGTTGGCCCAGTCGTGTTTGAAGCCAGTGCGCGACTGCACGCACCACCCACACCGACAGCAGGATCGCCAGCATCGGCGTCCACTGTGCGAGCGTGCGTGCCACGGGGTCGGTGATGACATGAGAAGCAATGTGCGCCAGCAGGATCGCGGATGCGATTGCGCAACCGGAGATCACGACCCCACACGCGACCGCTGCAACCAAGAAACGTCGCAGTGCCGTAGATGTCCGGACGAAACGCCGATCCAGCGGACCTCGACCGCTCAGGGTGTTCGCCTCGCCAAGCCGATCGACGGGGGTATCCGGTCAGCCGAAATGCGCTGACGGAAAACCCAATAGGTCCAACCTTGGTACGCCACCACCAGCGGCGCGAAAATGGCAGCGGCCCACGTCATGACCTTCAACGTGTAGGGGCTCGAGGATGCGTTGCTGACCGTTACGCTCCA
>NZ_JBAPRN010000056.1:0-8763 GCF_049281135.1 Mycobacterium sp.
CAAGCTGGAGCGTGTCGCCGACCTGCTCTCGCTGGCGTTCGGGTGGGCACGTTCGGTTGATCCGAGTCAACCGTTAACGAGTGGCGTGTGGGACGGCGTGTGGGGAGATCCCCAGCGGCGCAGCGAAATCGCTAACATCCAACTGGACAACTCCGATGTGGTCACCTTCCACTGCTATGACGACCCAGTAGGCTTCGAGGCCCGGATCGCAGAACTGTCCCCATTGGGGCGGCCGATCCTGTGCACCGAGTACCTGGCCCGGACGCTGGGCAGTACTGTCGACGGGGTCCTGCCAATTGCGAAGCGGCACAACGTCGGTGCGATCAATTGGGGTTTGGTTGCCGGTAAGACACAGACCTACATTCCGTGGGACTCGTGGGATCACCCGTACACGACACCTCCGAAGCTCTGGTTTGCGGACCTGCTGCAGCCCGATGGACGGCCGTACCGGGACACCGAAATTCAAACGATCAGCAAGTTGACCCGGCTCTAACGCCTCTGCGATCGCATCAGCTGAGTTATCCGGGCTTGGTGGGGCGGGCGGAGCCCAGATCGCCACACCCTGGGGCCGCGCCTAGCCGGGCGAGGGCGGTACCGGTACGCCGCAGGCGGCAAGACAGTCGGCAGGGCGGGGGACACTCCAGTGACTCAGCCTTTGTTGATGCCGAGCACGCGCTGTTCAAAATAATCGGCACCGCGGGCAGCGCCGCCGGTCGCGGCGAAACCAACCGCCACCCGTCTCGCGCCAGCCGTCATTGTCATCGCTTCTCGCACCTTCGTTTGTAGCCGCAGCGGCGACAGTTTCTTGGCCGGCAGGCGGGTACCGCACCCGGCTACCTCGACGCGCCGTGCGACCTCGAATTGGTCACGCCCGTAAGGCACAACGCACACCGGTACACCATGGGCGAGCGCCTTTTGAGTCGCGCCCATCCCACCGTGAGTCACCGCACACACCGCGCGGTCAAGAACTACACCGTGCGGGACGAACTGGCACACCGTCGCATTGGGCGACGCCGCAATTCCGTCTGGTTGCCCAGCCGGCAGGGTCGCGACCACATGCACCGGCTCATCGGCCAACGCGGTCATCGCGGCCTGGACAAGGTCGTCGTCGGCCTGTTTCTCCGACGACGTGGTGACGAGCACGATTGGCCGGTCGACCGAGGCTAGCCAATCGGGATCTGTGTTCGGACTGGGGTCAAGCACGCAGGGTCCGATCATCTGCACCGCGTCGCCCCACTCGGTTTGTGGGTACTGAAATGGCTTGCCGCTGGCGACGAGTAACAGCGGCGACCGGTGCAAGAACTCGTCCACTGACGCGACCGGCCCTACATTGACCTTCGCGCGAATCGTGTTGATCGGCGGCAGCATTACCTTTTCGACACGGCCCACCACAGCTGTGCGCACGGCGGCATCGCGTACCCGGCCCACAACACCTGACATCGGTCGCAGACCCAGCCCAAACGGCGGCACCCCGGGCGATCGCAACGGCGGCGTGTACGGCGAGAAACAAGCCCATGGGATGGGACCGGCGTCGGCCGCGGACTGGGCACCCCAGCAATTCACATCGACAAGCAATGCGTCAGGGTGTGCACGCGCCACCGTCTCGGCCAGATCGGTGACTTCGTGCACGGCGCGCCGGCCGAACACCGCGACCGACCGCTTCAGGGAAGCAACAGGGTTGGTTGCCTTCCAGTCGTCGAGCTCGATCCGCTCGATCCGCGGGTCGATCGCGTCCGTGGTAAATCCGAGCCGTTGGCCGATCTCGACGCCGGTGGAAAGCGTGCGCACATGAACGGTGTGGCCGCGACGGGACAGCTCCGATAGCAGTGCGCTGATCGGCAACAGGTGACCAAGTGCGGGCGAAGTATAGGCCAATATCGTCGCCATCTTCTTGTCGCTCAGACGATTCGGTTGACCATTTGGCGCGCCTCATCGAGTCGGCCGCGAGCGTCGAGCCTTTCGCAGAGCGAGAGGTATTGCGTGGCCAGCTCCGCGTGGCCGCCGGAGTCGCCTTCCGACTCGGCCAGCACCGCCCGCGATTTCAGCCACCACAGGTCCAGTGCCGGAATACCCGGCCGGCGGTCCTGCCAGTGATCAACGATTCGGTGGGCCTCAGTGAGGTCGTTGGTGGATCCCCGTTCGATGAGAAGGGCGACCAGTGCCTCACCGGCGCAACCGACGAAGACACGGGAGCCGCCAGCCATGTGTGACGCAAATGTCGCACGAAGTTCATCGATCGCTTCGTCAATTCGCCCGTGGCGGGCAGCGTCGATCGCCAGGTCGGCATCGACGGCCGGCAGCGCGATGGTCATGCTCTTGTGCTTTTGCATGTTCGCGCGGGCCTTGTGAAGCACGTCAATCGCCTCGTTGAGCGCCGCATCCTGCACTCGCAGCAACACTTTGCCGCAGGCCAACTGCGCGATGATGATTCCGCTGATGGCACCGAACGATTCAGCACGCCGCAACGCCTCGCGTACGTCGTCGAGCTTCTCATCAGCCTGGTCCACGCCCAGCGCCGTCGTCACGAGAAAGTAGAACCGAATAGACGTGTACTGGACGGATTCGAGCGCGTGAGCGCGCTCGAGTTCTTCTCGGAGGCGCCGTCTGCCCTGCTCGTAGCGGCCGGCGCACGTCTCGATGGCACCAAGAAGGGCGTTTGCCGAGATAAGTTCGTCTGCCGGTACGTCCGTCGATAGCGCGTGTATCGCATCGATAACCTTGAGCGCGGCATCGAATTCGCAATTTGCGAATCGCACGAATGCCACCGCATTGAGGATGATGCTTTTGGTCTCGGCATCGCAGTCAATGCGGCTGACTACATCGTCGAGCTCGGACGCCAGCGCCGCAGCCTCGGGAACGCGGTTGTCGTTGACGGCGAACGAAAAGATGAGTCCGGCTGTCGCAATCGCCAAGGACGTCAGATCGCCAGTTTGCGTTGTCAGGTCACGAAACTCGCGGTAACGCTCGTCGATGTCTGCACCACTGCCTTCGTAGAGCGTCGTCGAGATCAGCATGGTGCGTGGCGCGATTCGCAGCGAGATGATGTCGTCGTGGTCATCGGGTAGCTCATCGGCGAGGCGTCGTGCGTCCTCCCATTGTGCACGTGCGGCGGGAAAATCGCGAGGCCGAAGCCATTCCGCCGCGCGCAGGTGCCAGCGGCAAGACTCCGCCAGTTCCCCGGCCGCTTCGAGATGTGTGGCGATCAGAGCTGCGTTCTCGTCGGCGGCGCTGCGGTCGCGTGCCTCAATGGCGGCGGCCAGCATGCGATGGGTCTGCTCGCGGTTGACGCTTAACTGTGATTCGTATGCGACCGCGCGGATCAGCGGATGCCGGAAGGCGTACTCGGCGCTCGGGGTGAACCCCACCTGATCGATGAGCTCCGCGCTGAGCAGCTCGTCGACCACCGCATCGATCCCCAGCGCGGCCAGCAGTTCCGCGCCGAAGCGGGCGCCGATCACCGACGCCGCGTTCAACGTCCGCTTGGCCGCGGTGTCGAGCCGGTCGATGCGCGCCTCGATCGCCGCTTGCACGGTGGCCGGCACGCTCACCTCGGCCACATTCGTCCGACAGACATACTTACCGTGCTCGCCGATCAGCACCCCGCGTTGGGCCAACTCGCGCACCATCTCCTCGGCGAAAAACGGGTTGCCTGCGGCTCGGTCGGCGATGATCGCCGCCAGCTCCCCGACCGACGGATGAGACCCGAGTAGCTCACCGATAAGCGCCGCGGTGTCCGAATCGGCCAGTGGGGCAAGCGCTATCGTCTGCGCTCCCGCCACCTGCGTCAGCGCTCCGCGATACTCGGGGCGGGCGGTGATCAGCACAATCGACGGCGTGCGCGGAATGACGGTGAGGAAGTCGGCCAGCATCGACTCGCTGACCGCATCGATCCAGTGCGCGTCCTCGATGATGTAGAGCGCCGGTTCGGTGCGGGCCAGCGACGCGGTGTTGATCATCGCGGTCAACCGGCGCCGCCGCGCGTCCGGGTCGATCTGGGGTAGCGGCGCGCCGGGGTCGGCGATGCCGAGCAGGTCATCGAGCAGCAGCAGATCCTGCGGGTCGGCATCAGGAACTTGTTCCCGGACCCGCGCGCGCGCCGCTTCGCCGTCAAGATCGGCCACGCCGCGGGCCGCCCGCAGCAGCCGCGCCACCACCTGAAAAGGGATGTCGCGGGCGTGGGATTCGCAGAACGTCCAAAACACCTCGACCCCACGCTCGGCCGCCAGTGCCGTGGCCTCACGGGCCGTTCGGCTCTTGCCGATGCCTGGCGGTCCCACCACATTCACCACGCCACCGCGGCCACCGATCGCGCGGTCCACCACGGCCTCAACAGCGGCCATCTCCCAACGCCGACCGACCAAGTGCGATTTCGTGCCACCGGCCAGGGCATGGCGCGGCTCGATCGCCAGCAGCCGGCGCGCTGAGACGGGGTCGTCCCTGCCCTTGATCGACACGAGCTCGGTGTCGGCGAGGACCGCGGTGTGCTCGACCAAATGCGCGGTGGACTCGCTGAGCATCACCCCGCCCGGTGGAGCGACCGACTCCATCCGCTGCGCAAACCCCACCTGCTCCCCGATGGCGGCGTAACCCGATACACCCGGACCGATCTCACCGGCAACAACCCGGCCGGAATTCAGACCCACCCGGAGCCGCAGATCCACGCCGTCACGGCGTCGCACCTCAGCCGCCAAGCCGCTCGTCTCCTGCTGGATGGCCAGCGCCGCCAAGCACGCCCGGATCGCATGATCCTCCAAGGCCACCGGCGCCCCGAACAATGCCATCAGCCCATCACCGGTGAACTTTTCCATCGTGCCGCCGTACCGGCGCACCACCGCCGCGCCCCGGCCGACCAGCTCGGCCATGATCTCGCGCAGCCGCTCGGCACCCACCGCCGCGGCGATGTCCATCGAGCGCACCACGTCGGCGAACAGCACCGTCACCTGTTTGAACTCGGCCGGCTTCGGGGCCGCCAAAACAGCTGCGCCACACTCGCTACAGAACTTGGCAGTCTCGTTCAATTCCGTACCGCACGATCCGCACGACAGCCCCGTGGCAGTCATCTCACGCCGCCCGACCCACGGTCGTTCACATCAATATCGTGGCACCGCTGACCAGACGTGTCTGCTATATCGGCCGAGCGATCCGGTAGACGACAACCATGCTCCATTCCGCCTCAAGACTTGTGACAGACCGCACCGCCGGTAGCAACCGCGGGTTCCAGCCCAGAGCCTCCGCCAGAGCGTGTCCGCCGGCATCCGCGAGCGTTCGGAAAAGATTGTCCCACCAGCACTTTAAAGTCATGGACGTCCGTCGGTGTTCGTGAGCGCTTGGCATTAGTTGTGACAACGTCGTGACACCGACGTCGGCTGTGAGCCCAGTCTTCGCGCAAATCGCGCAAGGGAGCGGCTGTCGGACCCCGGGGATGATCGAGCCATGGGATTATGGGGGTGGTGAAGCTGGGACCCGATCCGCGCGACGATGTCGTTGCGCGTCAATATCAGCGATGGGTATATCCGCCGCCGACACATGACGTCGAGGAGTGGACCGCTGGCAACTTGGACCCGACGGACCCCGTCCACGCTCATCGGGTCTACTGGCCGGACCGCGAATACCCCCCTGGTCTGGACATTTTGGTCGCCGGCTGCGGCGCCAACCAGGCCGCATATTTTGCGTTCAAAAATCCGTCAGCGAAAGTCGTGGCCATCGACGTCAGCCAGCCGTCGCTGGATCACCTGGAATATCTGAAAGATAAGCACAGCCTGCAGAACCTCGAGCCGCATCTGCTCCCGATCGAGGAGCTGTCAGCACTACGGCTCGACTTCGACTTGGTTGTATGCGTCGGCGTCCTGCACCACTTGGCTGACCCAGCCCAGGGGATGCGAGCCCTCGCCGGATGCCTTCGGCGGGACGGCGTCGCGAGCGTGATGCTCTATGCGAAATACGGCCGGATCGGCGTCGATATGTTGGCGTCGATCTTTCACGACCTTGGAATGGGCCAAGACGAATCGTCGGTGCAGTTGGTCAGGGACACGATTCCGCTGCTCGCGGCCGACCATCCCGTACGGACCTATGTGAAAACTTCGCCGGACCTCGATGCTGATACCGGCGTGGTGGACACATTTTTGCATGGACGGCAGCGTTGCTACACGGTCACGGAGTGCATCGACCTGGTGACGTCGGCAGGTCTGGTCTTTCAGGAGTGGCTCTTCAAATCCCTGTACTACCCGCACGACATTCTCGCCCTGCCCGATCGGCTGAAATCAGCCGTCAACGCCTTGCCCGACGTCGAGATCTGGTCGTTGATGGAACGCATCAATGCCCTCAATTCAAGTCACGCCTTTGTGGCTTGCCGCCCCGATCGGCCAACGGCGGACTACACCGTCGACTTCTCGTCAGCGGAAGCTCTCAGCTACATTCCTGTGGTGCGAACGCTTTTCCGCATGGAAGGCGATGTTGTCGTCATGCCGCACGCGAGGGTGCCACTGAGCGCAATCGAGCTCCTCTTCATTCGATTTGTCGATGGACGGCGCACTATCCGAGAGATCGCAGCGCTGGTGGTGACCGAACCCGCATGGCAGCCCGGTGCCGCCGTCATTGAGGATCTCGCGCGCAAGGCATTTCAGAATCTTTGGCGTCTCGATTTTCTGGCAATGGCGCGAACCCCAACGAGGGCCACCAACTGAGCCAAGGCCCCTCGTGACGTCAAGCATGAGAACGGCATCCGAACAGGCTGTTTACAGTGGGGCGGGCGGGGCTCGAACCCGCGACCAACGGATTATGAGTCCGCGGCTCTAACCAACTGAGCTACCGCCCCTGGATCCCTGACATTAGCGCCCGCACCGATTCGCCCGTGAGCCTGTATCGCCCAGGTGCACGCCGCGTACAGACACACGTCAGCTGAACACCGTCTGACCGTCGACGTCGAGTAGATACTGCTCTGTCCCCTGCTCAAACCGGGGCGCATCGCCGCCCAACGCCACCGCGACTTTGTTGCTGGCGTTGCGCATGACATCGAGGGTCAGCTCCACAGCCTCAGCATCGGAGAAGTGCGCACACACCCCAGCTGCGACACCGTCGTCGATACGCCCAGGCGACCAGATCAGCGCATCCACATACCGCAGCGCTGCCTTGTGTCGCTCGGTCAGCTGAGCCGACGCCTCGAACTTCTCGATGTCGCCGTACATCGTTTCCGACCCGCCCGCGTCCAGCGCCGTCGTCTCACGCAGCGACTTGCATAGCCGGCAGTTGTGCTGGGTAGCACCGCGCAACCTAACGACTTCGGCGGTCAACGCGTCAAGGTCACGCAGTCGGGCCACCGTCGGGAGAAATTCGTTGAACACGATGTCGGACGGATCGGTGGCGTGGTCCCACGTCACCGGCCCGGCCGTCCACCCGAGGCACTCGTCGCCGACCCCAAGCGCCTCGAGTCCTGCTCGCACCCGGGGCACGAAGTCGGCGATATACATCTGCACGACGGTGCTGAACGTGCTGTCGCCCAGCACTTTCCACAGCTTTGAGCGTTGCGCGCCGCCGATCGTCGAAACGTCGATGCTGAACTGTTCGGCGAAGTCGACGATAACGGCCTCGGCATCCGATCCCGGGCCGCTCACTTCGACCTCGGCGGGAAGCGCGGGTAGCCCGAGAGTCTGCGCACAGATGCGCCGAATCAGCGCGGTCGTGCGACCGTCTCCAGGCGACAACGCCACCAGTCGGGTCAGCTCGTCATGCAACACCACAGATGGATTATGTCGCCTGGCTCACCGATGACATGTGAAAGTCCGGAATCCGCAGCGACGGCATTGCCGCGCGAGTGACCCAGTCGCCCCATTCCCGCGGCAGCGTCGGCTCGCTGACGCCGGCCTGGCTGGCCCGCCGCAACAGATCCAGCGGGCTCTCGTTGAAGCGGAAGTTGTTGACCGCCGCGGTCACTTCACCGTCTTCGACCAGGTAGACGCCGTCACGGGTCAGCCCGGTCAGCAGCAGCGTGGTGGGATCGACCTCGCGCATGTACCACAGCGTGGTCAACAACAACCCACGCTCGGTCTGGGCGATCATGTCAGCAAGTTCGGTGCTGTCGCCGGTCATCAAGATGTTGTCGGCGGCGACGGCGGCCGGGGCGCCGAAATCGTCGGCCGCGGCCCGCGGGTAGGCCAGCGCATTGATGACCCCGTCGCGGATCCAGTCCACCCGGCCGATGGTCAGCCCGTTGTCGAAGATCGACAGCGTCTCCGACGAGCTCGACGTCGCGACGAACGGCGTGCAGGTCAGCCCGGCCGCCGTGGGATCGGAGTACAGCGTCAGCGGCAGATCGGTGAGCTTCTCCCCTACCCGAGTTCCGCCGTCGGGCGCGCTGAGCGCGGTGCGGCCCTCTTGCGCGCCGCGGCCGCTCATCGACCACGCCAGGTAGATCATCATGTCGGCCACTGCCGACGGCGGCAGGATCGTTTCGTAGCGCCCAGCCGGCACCTCGACGCGGCGCTTGGCCCAATCCAGTCGCATCGACAGCTGCTCGAGCAGTGGATCCGTTGGCACACCGGCGAAGTCGGGGCTTCCCACGCCCACCCAGGCGCTGGCCCCGTCGCGTTTGGCGTTGATCTCCACCGACCCGGTCGGTTGGGTGAAGCGACGCCGCAATCCGCTCGACGTCGCAAGAAACGTCGTCTCCAGCGCGTGTTGCGCGAAGCCGTACAACTGGTCGGTGCCGCGGAATCCGCGAGCCAGCGGATCGGTGAGGTGCGCGAACACCTCAGGTCCGGTCGCCGG
>NZ_JBAPRN010000057.1:0-7865 GCF_049281135.1 Mycobacterium sp.
GCCAACGGGAGCGGCGGCCGATCAGCGCCAGACCCAACCCCGCGGAAATGAACGGGAGCCCGGCCGGGTGGACCGGCGGAACGGTCGAGCGCACCAGCGACAGCAGATGTTGCGGGCTGACCGTCGGGTTTCCGTCGGTCGAGCGGGGACGTCGAGCCACGCGGTTATCTTACGGAGCCGCGGCGGCCGTCAGACCGGATACGTGACGCCGGTCAATTCTTCGGAGACCGTCCACAGCCGGTGTTGCAGGTCTTCGTCGTGCGACTGCGCGCTCGAGGACACCAGCTTGGGATGTCCTCGTTGCTCACCCAGGCCGTCGGGGCCGTAGTACTGCTCGCCCTCGACGTCCGGGTCGGTGGCGGCCCGCAACGTGGGCAGGGCGCCCATCGCCGCGCCCTGGAAGAGCAGGCCGCCTGCCACCGCGAACAGCGGTTTCATCAGCGTCGGCACGTTGCGGTTCAGCTCGGTGCTGGACGCGCCGGGATGGGCGGCGACGGCGATGGTGTTCTTCCGGTCGCCCGCCAACCGGCGCTGCAGCTCGTAGGTGAACAGCAGGTTGGCCAGTTTGGACTGCCCGTAGGCGGCATACCGGTCGTAGCCGTGTTCCCATTGCAGATCGTCGAAGTGGATCGCGGCGCGGAGCCGGTGGGCCGTGCTGCTGACGGTCACCACCCGCGAGCCCCGCACCGGCAGCAGGTTGTCCAGCAATAACCCGGTCAGCGCGAAATGGCCCAGATGGTTGGTGCCGAACTGCATTTCAAACCCGTCGGCGGTGAGCTGCTTGGGAGTCCACATCACCCCGGCGTTGTTGATCAGCAGGTCGATGCGCAGGTAGGTCTTGCGCAGCGTCGCGGCCGCGGCGCGCACCGAGGCCAGCGAGCTGAGATCGAGTTCCTGCAGCGTGACGTCGGCCTCCGGGCAGGCCGCGACGATGCGTGCCAGCGCGAGGTTGCCCTTCTCCAGATCGCGCACCGCCAAGACGACGTGGGCGCCGGCCTGGGCCAGCGCGGCCGCCGTGTGGTAGCCGAGGCCGGTATTTGCACCGGTGACAACGGCGACCCGGCCCCGCTGATCCGGTATGTCGCCCATGGTCCATTTGCCGTTGGAACTCATCGGAGAAAACCATACTCATTCACATTCTCGGTGCCGACGTGTCGGTGCAATCCGCTATCACGTCGGTGGCATCCTCGATGACGTGGACAACCGCACCCCTGGCCCGCCGGTCGCAGGCATGGTCGATCCCGCCCATCCGCCCAGCAGGCGTGCGCCGCTGCGATGGGCGATCGGCGGCGTCATTCCGTGGCTGCTGGTGGCCGCCGGTCAAGCGGTGTGGTTCGAATTCGACAAGCGAATGCCGTGGCTGCACATCCTGCTCGGCGTCGGCACCGTGCTCGGCGCGGTGATCTCGCTGGCCGTCGTGCCGATGTGGCGATATCGAGTGCACCGATGGGAGATTGGCCCGCAGGCGGTGTACACCCGCACCGGATGGCTGGTCCAGGAAAGGCGCATAGCGCCGATCTCGCGGGTACAGACCGTCGACACCTACCGTGGCCCGTTGGACCAGTTGTTCGGCCTGGCCAATGTCACCGTCACCACCGCCTCCTCGGCGGGTGCGGTGCACATCGTCGCGCTCGACGTAGACGTCGCTGACCACGTCGTTGCGCAATTGACCGACATCGCAGCGATCGGCGCCGGGGACGCTACGTGACCACGGCCGCCGGGCCGCCTCAAATCGCCTGGCAGCGGCTGAGTCCCAGGATGCTGCTGGTTCACCCGGTCCACGAACTACTGCGCGAACTCCCATGGCTGATCGGCGCGATCGTGCTGGGTTCGACCACCGGCAACCAGTCCTGGACAGTGGCCGTGTTGGCGTACACCGTCGTGATCGGCGTGGCGCGCTGGTACACCACCAGTTACCGCATCGACGCCGACCCGCGGTCGGGCCAACTGCAACTGCGGGCCGGCCTCTTGCAACGGAAAGTACTGTCGGTGCCGCTCAACCGGATTCGTTCGGTGCAGAGCGATGCGCGGTTGTTGCATCGCCTGATGGGCCTGGCCGTGGTACGAGTGAACACCGGCCAAGAAGCCAGGGGTGAGGGCGGGGCCGGAGTCTTCGAGCTGAACGCCGTCCTGGCCGGCGAGGTACCCCGGCTGCGGGCGATTCTGCTGGCCGACTCGGCGCAGCACGCCGATGCGCCGACCGCTGAGCCCTCGGCGGACGGCGCGGTGCTGGCTCGCTGGCAGCCGTCATGGCTGCGGTATTCGCCGTTGAGTGTCTCCGGCCTACTGTCGCTGGCCGCCGCCGCCGGTGTGGTGTATGAGAGCGGATTCGTTGGGCCGCTGCAGCATTCGCGACCGGTCGAGACAGCGCTTGCCGCTGCCCAGCGGTTGGGGACGGCGAGCACCGTCGAGGTTGTCGGCGGGGTGATTCTGCTGGCTTCGGTGCTACTCGCGGTGCTGAGGTCGCTGCTCACCTACGGAAACTTGGTTCTGCTGCGTCAGGCGGACGTTCTGCATCTGCGGCACGGCCTGTTGCGTCTTCGTGAGCGCACCTACGACATGAGCAGGCTGCGTGGCGGAACGCTGCGGCAACCTTTGTTGGTGCGCCTGTTCGGCGGCGCCCGCCTGGACGCGGTGATGACCGGTGTGCACGGCGCCGGTGAGGCGTCGGTGCTACTGCCGCCGTGCCCGGTGTCCGTGGGCGAATCGGTGCTGATCGGGTTGGTCGGTGATCGGGATGTCGTCACGGGGCCGCTGCGCAGTCACGGCCGCCGGGCAGCGATCCGACGCTGGACACGAGCGTTGGGACTTCCGGCATTGATCGGTATCGCGCTGGCGCTGGTGAGCGTGCTTGCCGGGAAATCCGTTGTGCCCGTGTGGGGGTGGCCGGCCTGGATCGCGGTCACGGCGTGGTGCGCGTTGCTGGCCGCCGACCGGGTGAACGCACTCGGGCACCGGGTTCACAATGGCTGGCTGGTGATCCGGGCCGGCAGCGTGGAACGACGCCGCGACTGCCTCGCGACCGCGGGCATTATCAGCTGGACCGTGCGGCAATCGCCGTTCCAGCGCCGGGCCAAGGTCGCGACCTTGGTGGCGGCCACCGCCGCGGGCGTCAAGCGCTATCCGTTGATCGACGTCCCGGAAGATCTGGTGTGGGCGCTCGCGGCCGAGGCGTCGCCGTGGGTGGCCGACAGTATCTGGGCGGTCCGCTAGGTCCTCGGCTAAGCGCTCAGCCTGCGCACCGCCTCGATGCGGGCGGCAAGCTGTTCGCTGGTGGCCGCGGCCACCGGTGGGCCGCCGCAGAGACGGCGCAGTTCGTTGTGAATCCAACCGTGCGGCTTGCCAATTCGATAGTGCGCCGCTGTCACCAATGCATTGAGTTCGCGACGGAGATCACGCAGCTGCCCGTGCCGGGTGACTGGCTCCGGCGTGGCGGCGCGACGGTCGAACTGCTGTTCCTGGTGGCGGCGCAGCAGGTCGCGCATCTGCCCGGGATCCAGAAGCCCTGGGATGCCGAGATAGTCGGCCTCTTCGTCGCTGCCGGCGGGAGTCGCGGTGCCGAACGACGAGCCATCGAAGATGACCTGGTCGAGTTCGGCGTCGGCGCCCAGCGACTCGAAACTGTTCTCGATCTCGGACGGCTCGTCCTGACGACGTTGCGCCTCGGCCAGCTCGTCGGTCTCCCGATCCGGCTGTCCGAGAACATGATTGCGCTGTGCCTCCAACTCACTGGCCAGCAGCAGAAGTGTCGGCACCGAAGGCAGGAATACGCTGGCGATTTCACCGGGCCGCCGGGAGCGGACGAATCGGCCGATCGCCTGTGCGAAGAACAGCGGCGTGGAGGCGCTGGTGGCATACACGCCGACCGCCAGTCGTGGCACGTCGACACCCTCCGACACCATGCGCACCGCGACCAGCCAGCGGTTGGAGCCCGCAGAGAACTGCGCGATACGCCGCGAAGCGCCGGGGTCGTCGGATAGGACGACGGTCGGTTCCTCGTCGGTAATCCGTTGCAGCAGAACGGCGTAAGCCCGGGCGGCTTGCTGGTCCGACGCGATCACCATCCCGCCGGCGTCCGGAACGCCGCCGGCCCGCAGTTGTCGCAGCCGGGTATCGGCCGCGGTGACGACCGCGGGCATCCATTCACCGGCCGGATCCAACGCGGTGCGCCAGGCCCGGGCGGTGTGCTCGGCGGTGGTCGGCTCGCCGAGCCGGGCGGAGTACTCCGCACCCGCGCTGTCGCGCCACCGGGTCTCTCCGGAATAGGCCAGGAACACCACCGGGCGCACTACGCCGTCGGCGAGTGCGTCGGTGTAGCCGTAGGTGTGATCGGCCTGCGACCGCAGCAGGCCGCCGGCGTCGGGCTCGTACCGGACGAACGGAATCGCGGCATCGTCGCTGCGAAACGGCGTGCCGGTCAACGCCAATCGGTGTGTGGCATCGCCGAATGCTTCCAGGATCGCGTCGCCCCAACTCTTGGCGTCGCCGCCGTGGTGGATCTCATCGAAGATGACCAGCGTCCGTCTGCCTTCGGTGCGCACCCGGTGACGGGTCGGATGGCTGGCCACCTGTGCATAGGTGACGACCACGCCGTGGTACTCCGCCGACGTGTGTGCCGCGGCGTTGGTGAACTTCGGATCCAGCGCGATCCCGTCGGCGGCAGCCGTCTCGGCCCACTGCACCTTGAGATGTTCGGTGGGCACCACCACGGTGATCGCCTGGATGGTGCGGTCGGCCAGCAACTCGCCGGCGATGCGCAGGGCAAACGCGGTCTTGCCCGCACCGGGAGTGGCGACCAGCAGAAAGTCACGTGGTTTGGCGGTCAGATAACGCACCAAGGCTCGCCGCTGCCAGCCCCGCAAAGCCCGGGTGCTGGGCGCTTCAACTGCCCGCACCCGGAAACTCCTATCTGATCGAGATGCAGTCTAGGGCAAGGACATCGGGCCGTGCATCTTCGCAGGACAGCGGCGAGTCGGTGCCTCGCTTGTGCTATAGGGCGACTTGCGCGGCCAGCCACCGGATGATTTGCGGCACGACCTCGGGTGCCTTGCTCATTGCGCAGTGGCCGGTGCCCTCGATGAGGTGCACATCGGTGTTCGGGCGGCCTTGGAAGACCAGGGTGTCCGACTGCGGGACGAAGTAATCGTCGGCGCCGTTGACCACCAGCATCGCCGAATTACGTCGCTGAGCAAGGAGTTGCTGTCGGTTCAGCTGTCCGAGGCCGGTCCTGAGTTCGTCGAGCGTGGGGGAGTGATCCCAGTGCATGGCGTTTCCCAAGATGTCGTGCATCCCGTAGGGCAGGTTCCCCACGTTCTCGGCTTTGAAGGCCCCGACGACCGGGCCACCGAGGTCAACGGCGGCGTCGACGGCGCCGGACAACCCCGACATCGCGGAGAAGTTGCCCCCGAATGACACTCCGAAGTGAGCGACCTTGCCGCTCCCGAGAGTGCGCGCGTAGTCGGCGAGCCCACCGATCACCTCGTCGGCGTGCCCGTCGAGTGGGGTTACGGTTTCCCCGGTGCCCGGGTGGTCGAAGGCCAGGGTGGTCACCGCGGCGCCCTGAGTGAATCCCACCCACCACGGGTGAATGTCCATCTTCCAGGTGTCCACTCCGCCGCTGGCGATCAGCACCGGCCGACCCGCGTAGTCGCCGTCGGCGGAGTACAGGTGGACGGGTACTTCGACGCTGCCGCCGCCGTAGGGGACCTTGATGATGCGGCGCTCGAAGGCAACCGGGAAATCCTTGGCAGCTAACTCGAATTGCTCGAGCTGGTGCTGCATGGCCGTTACCCGGGCCGGATCGGTCAGGCAGGGAAATTTGGCGCAGCCGTAGACCAACGACGCCATGTAGTGGTCGCCGTGCTCGGCGTACTTCTCGGCAAGCCGAGACCACTCGTACACCCAGCCGCCCGGTGCGTCGGCCCACATGTCCGTGGTGGCGGCCTGGACGGCCTGGATCTCGTTGAGCGGGATGCCGAACTTCTCGAACTGATGTGTGCGGTCCTCGAACATGGCCGCGGTGTCGATGTCGTAGGTGTACATGGTGTTCAGCTCCTGATCTTTGCGAAGTAGTCGGCGATGGTGGTCGTGTCGTCGAGGGCAGCGATGGCTCCAATGTAGCCATCGGGCCGGATGGCCACGCGCCCGCCGTTCTTGAGTCCAAGGCGTTTTCCCACAACACCTTTCGGATCAGCGACGACGGCGCTGTAGCCGGCGACTGGAGTCTCTTCGCTTGTCACCAGTACCTGCACCTGCCCGTCGCCGGCGGCCGGTGCCACCTGTCTGTCGGCAACGGTGAGCACGATGTGGTTTGGCGTCTGCGCCGCGCACGCGGCACGGAGTTGCTTCTGTACGAACTCGTCGGCCACATGCGGAACATGCTGGCCGGCAGCGACTTTGGCGTACTTGGGAGGTCGGCCCACCGCGATCGGGCTGCGCGGGTATCCGACGTTGACTTCCTCAACGGTCGCCGCCATGGTCTTGCGCACCACGGGAACTCGGGACAGGAGTTGCACCACCACATCGCGGACCCGTCGCGGCACGCCCGAAAGCGTGCCGGCTTTGGTCAGCCGGTCGGTGAACTTGAGGACGCCGTCTGCGATCGGGGCGCGCTCGGCCTGATAGCTGTTCAATAGCGTGTCACCGGCATCGCCTTTGACTACCGCGGACAGCTTCCAAGCCAGATTGAAGGCGTCCTGCATGCCGGTGTTCATGCCCTGACCCCCGGCCGGACTGTGGATGTGGGCGGCGTCGCCGGCCAGGAAGACCCGACCCCAGCGGTAGGCCGGAACACGCGCGTGCCGAATCTCGAAACTGGTCAGCCAGTGTGAATGCAGTACCCGGATGCCGCCGATCCGGCGATCAAGGATTGCCTGCAACTCGTCCTGGGTCGGGTTCAAATTGAGGGGGGTACCGGGCGCGTCATGCAACTCGGCGAGAAAGCGCATCCGGCCTTCGCGCATCGCGAGCACCACCACCGGGCCCTCCGGGGAGAAGAAGGTGTGCATGTCGTCGCGGTTCAACGAGTGCTCGGCGTCGACGTCGCCGAGCAGGAAGCGTTCACCGGCGAACGAACCAGCAAGCTTGGTGCCGACCAGCTTTCGCGTCGCGCTGTGTGCGCCGTCGGCTCCGATCACCCAGGAGGCGGTGGCCCGCTCGCTTGGACCGCCCTTCTGCAGGGTGAGATGCACGCCGTCGTCGTCCTGGGTGAGTTCGATCAGTTCGACGCCGCGTTCGACCGTGACGCCCAATGACTGCAGGCGTTCGTTGAGCACCCGCTCCGTCTCGGTCTGTGCGGTGGTCAAGGTGAACGGGAACGCGCTGTCGACCTCGCTGAACGGCACACGGAACAGGTCGCGGCCTCCGGCATGCATCTGCATCGCGATCGCCTTGACGCCGCTGCCCAGCATCTCGTCGACGATGCCCATCCGGTCGAACATGTCCAAGCTGCGGGCATGCACCGCGATCGCGCGGGACTGATCGGTGGGTTGCACCAGCTTGTCGATCACCCGTACTGCGACGCCACGGCGGGCGAGTTCGCAACCGGCGAGCAATCCGACGGGTCCGGCGCCGATGACGATCACATCGGGGTGCTGAGTGTTGCTCATTGTGAGTTCCTTTGCGAGGTCGATCAAAGACGAGTCTCACGCTACGTTGAAACTAGTCTCAACGCAAGATGAAATTCACGCTATGATGAAACTCATGCCGAAGAAGTCGATAACACCGGGTCCGCGAGATGAACGTGGAGTGCTGGCGGCGCGAATTGTGGCGGCCGCCCGGGTCGAGTTCGCCGAGCACAGCTGGGCTGGAACGACTTTGCGCGCGGTGGCGCGCGCCGCCGATGTCGATCCCGCGCTGGTCTACCA
>NZ_JBAPRN010000058.1:0-3928 GCF_049281135.1 Mycobacterium sp.
GGGCGGGGTGCTGCGTGGCTCCGGTGGTGGCGACGGCGGGCTGTTCGCCGGCATCACCGCCCGCTACCTGGCGCTGGTCGCCACCACGCTGCCCGGCGACTCGGCCGACGATGTCAACGCCCGCGAAAGCGCCCGCGAAATCGTGCTGACGTCAGCACAGGCGGCCTGGGACAACCGTCAGACGGTGGAGGGGCTGCCGCTGTTCGGGCCGTTCTGGGATCGCCCCGCCGAGTTGCCGATGGCCGGCGGGCAGCAGGCACAATTCGTCGGAGGAGCGGTCACCGGTTCGGAGATCCCCGAGCGTGACCTCTCGGTGCAGCTGTCCGGTTGGATGCTGATGGAGGCCGCACACGCCGTGACCGTCGACGAAGGGACCAGCAATGAGTAAAGTCCACCCCGATGCCGATTCGGCGTTGCGTGACCTGTTGAAGGACGGGATCACCATCGCCGCAGGTGGTTTCGGATTGTGTGGCATCCCGGAGAACCTGATCCAGACTCTGGTGAACAGTGGCGTCAAAGACCTCACCATTGTCGGAAACAACGCCGGTGTCGACGATTTCGGCATGGGGTTACTGCTCAAGGGGCGTCAGGTGACGAAGGTGATCGCCTCGTACGTCGGCGAGAACAAGGAGTTCGAGCGCCAGGTGCTGGCCGGCGAGCTTGACCTCGTGCTGACGCCGCAGGGCACGCTCGCGGAGAAGCTGCGTGCCGGCGGCGCCGGCATTCCCGGGTTCTACACCCGCACCGGCTTCGGCACCAGCCTCGCCGAGGGCAAAGACACCCGGGTCTTCGATGGCACGGAATACGTTCTGGAAGAAGGCATTCGGGCCGACGTCTCAATTGTCAAGGCTTGGAAGGGGGATAAATCAGGCAACCTCGTCTACCGCAAGACGGCGCGCAATTTCAACCCGATGATCGCCGCCTGCGGCACGGTCACCATCGCCGAGGTGGAGGAACTGGTCGAGGTCGGCGAACTGGATCCTGACCTGGTTCACACGCCCGGCATCTACGTGGACCGCATCATCGAGGGCGCCAATTACGAGAAGCGCATCGAGTTCCGCACCACCAGCGGCGGCGCCGCGCAGAAGAACGACAGCCCGATCCGCCAGCGGATGGCTCAGCGCGCCGCAAAGGAATTGCGCGACGGCTACTACGTGAATCTCGGTATCGGTATCCCGACGCTGGTGGCCAACTGCATTCCCGACAACATCAGTGTCACGTTGCAGTCCGAGAACGGCCTGCTCGGCATCGGTGCTTATCCGGCCGAGGATGCCGTCGACCCCGATCTGGTCAACGCCGGCAAACAGACCGTCACCAGCCTGCCCGGGTCCAGCTTCTTCAGCAGCGCCGACTCGTTCGCGATGATCCGCGGCGGCCACATCGACCTGTCCATCCTGGGCGGCTTGGAGGTTGCCGAGAACGGCGACCTGGCCAACTGGTCGGTGCCCGGCAAGATGGTCAAGGGTCCCGGCGGCGCGATGGATTTGGTATCAGGCGTCAAAAGGGTGATCGTCACGATGGATCACACCGCCAAAGACGGCAGCCCGAAGATCCTCAAGCAGTGCTCGCTGCCCGTCACCGGCAAGAACGTTGTGAACATGATCATCACCGACCTGTGCGTGTTCGAGGTCGAGCCGGACCACGGCCTGACGCTGATCGAGTTGCATCCCGGGGTCACCGTCGCCGATGTGCGGGCGAAGACCGGTTGCGACTTCACGGTGGCCGTCTGAGGACGAGTCGTATGTTGGAAGCATGACTGCTTCCACACCATCGCGTTCGGCTCTGACTCGTCGGCGCGTGCTGCTCGGCGCCGGGCTCAGCGTGCTCGCCGGCGCCGGTGCATTGAGCGCCTTCAATGCGGCCGGCGCTCCGAGCGCTCCGCTCAAAACGTTCGAGGTCAACCACACCGACGAGGAGTGGCGGCACCTGCTGACCCCGCAGCAATATGACGTGCTTCGCACGGCGGGCACCGAGACTCCCTACAGCAGCCCACTCAACGACGAGCACCGCTCCGGAACCTTCGCGTGCGCAGGCTGCGGCCAGGCCCTGTTCTCGTCAACGACCAAGTTCGACAGCGGCACCGGCTGGCCAAGCTTCTGGAAAGCGATGGACAACGCCGTCCTCGAGCGGCAGGACAACAGCGAGGGAATGTCGCGTACCGAGGTGCTCTGCAACCGCTGTGGTGGGCACCTCGGCCATGTCTTCGACGATGGCCCCCAGCCGACGGGTCTGCGCTACTGCATGAACGGCGTGGCGATGACGTTCCGGCCGAGCTAGTCGGCGACGGTCAGCTGGTTCTCGTCGTCCTTGGCGGCGCGACGGCGCTTCAGATATGCCCGGCCAGTGGCGATGAACGCCGGCAGCATTGACACGAACAAGATGGCCAGAACGATCTTTTCCAGGTTCTGGTGAATGAACGGCACGTTGCCCAGGAAATAGCCCGCGACCGTGACGCCGCCGCCCCAGAGGACGCCGCCGACAATGTCGAATGCCAGGTACACCGGGTAGCGCATGTAGGACACCCCGGCGACCACCGGCGTGAAGGTCCGGACAAACGGCATGAACCGGGCCAGAATGATCGCCGCGGGCCCATATTTCTCGAAGAACGCGTGCGACTCGGTCACGTGATGCTGCTTGAAGAGTCGCGAGTCTTCCTTCTTGAACAGCGCGGGCCCGATCCGGCGGCCGATGAAGTATCCGGTCTGGTCACCGAGGATCGCGGTTAGGGCGACGGCCGGCGCCAGCACCCAGATGTCCAGTGTGCCGTGCGCGGCCAGCAGACCACCGGTGAACAGCAGCGACTCACCGGGTAGCAGGGGAAACAGCAGACCGGTTTCGACGAAGACGATGGCCAGGATCGTCGGCAGTACGGCCGATGCGAACAGTCCCTGAGGACCGATCCAGTACATCGGGTCGAGGATGTTGGGCAGGGCCACCACGGCGGTGCTCACGGTGTTCAAGATACCGGCGCCGCGGACCGGCGATTACCAGGCGCGGTCCGGGCTGGCCTGCGGACGTCCCGACCTTGTTGCGATACTGAGGGCGACTTTGGCCGCCTTGTCGGCGGCCGCGGGCTTGCGCCACACCTGCTCAGGAGGAGAACACATGCCCATCGCAACGCCAGACGTCTACGCCGAGATGCTGCAACGTGCCAAGAAGAACGAGTACGCCTTCCCGGCGATCAACTGCGTCGGCTCGGAATCCGTCAATGCCGCCATCAAAGGTTTCGCCGACGCCGGCAGCGACGGCATCATCCAATTCTCCACCGGCGGGGCTGAATTCGCTTCTGGCCTCGGCGTCAAAGACATGGTCACCGGCGCGGTGGCGCTGGCCGAGTTCGCCCACGTCATCGCAGCCAAATACCCGATCAACGTCGCCCTGCACACCGACCACTGTCCTAAGGACAAGCTGGACACCTACGTGCGCCCGCTGCTGGCCATCTCGGCCGAGCGGGTGGCCGCGGGCCAGAATCCGCTGTTTCAGTCGCACATGTGGGACGGCTCCGCGGTGCCGATCGACGAGAACCTGGAAATCGCGCAGGAGCTGTTGAAGCTGGCCGCCGCCGCCAAGATCGTCCTGGAGGTCGAGATCGGCGTTGTGGGCGGTGAAGAGGACGGCGTCGAGGCCGAGATCAACGACAAGCTCTACACCACCCCAGAAGACTTCGAGAAGACCATCGACGCGCTGGGGCACGGCGAGCACGGTCACTACTTGCTGGCCGCCACGTTCGGAAACGTGCACGGCGTCTACAAGCCCGGCAACGTCAAGCTGCGTCCCGACATCCTCGACCAGGGTCAGAAGGTGGCGGCGGCCAAGCTCGGGCTCGCTGCCGACGCCAAGCCGTTCGACTTCGTGTTTCACGGCGGGTCTGGCTCGCTGAAATCGGAGATCGAGGAGGCGCTGCGCTACGGCGTGGTCAAGATGAACG
>NZ_JBAPRN010000059.1:0-8856 GCF_049281135.1 Mycobacterium sp.
GCTGATGGCCCAATTGTCGCGGGTCCGCGGTGCCCGCCTGGCCGGCCAGTTCGGTGAGTGCGTCGGCGAAGCTTTCCTTGGATACGCGGACAATCTCGTGAACGCCCGGCATGGTTCCGGCGGCCTCTACGGCCGCGTTGTGGAAGGGGCAGCCGCGTAGCGTCGAGGTGGGAGCCGTCGGGCTGTCGAAGACGGCCAGCAGGCGCTGGCGCGGCGTTTGATCGCTGGTGCCGGTCGACAGCCGGTTGACGCGTTGCTCGATGCTGCGCAGATATTCCTCCACTACCGCGGTCTTGCTTGGAAAGTGCTGGTAGAGAGTGCGTTTAGAGACCGATGATTCGGCCGCGAGTCGCTCGACGCCGGTGGCGTTGATGCCGTCGCGGTAGAACAATTCGGCGGCAGTGTCCAGGATGCGCTGACGCGCGCCACGGCCACCCTTGTTTGCCACAGCCTGTTTGCTCATACCGGGAGTATACCGACCGGTTTACATCAACCGTCAAGTGGTGTAGCGTCGCGACCACAGAGGTACACCAATCGGTTTACTAGGAGTAGACATGACACAGCGACCGCCCGTAGTGCTGGTTACCGGCACCTCGTCAGGAATCGGTCAGGCCATCGCCAGAGCCTTTACCGCGAAGGGCTTCGAGGTTTTCGGCACCAGCCGCAACCCGCAACGCACCGAGCCGATCGCGGGTGTGGAGTTGCTGCCGCTGGACGTCACCGACCCCGAGTCGGTCGCCGCTGCTGTTTCGACCGTCATCCAGCGGGCGGGCCGGATCGACATCCTGGTCAACAACGCCGGAGTCGGTGTGTTCGGCGCCGCGGAGGAGAGCTCGATCGCTCAGGCTCAGGAACTCTTCGACACCAACTTCTTCGGATTGATCCGGCTGACGCGTGAGGTGCTGCCGCATCTGCGGGCCCAGGGCAGTGGTCGGATCATCAACGTCGGTTCGGTGCTGGGGTTCCTTCCGGCGCCGTACGGCGCGCTATACGCGGCCTCCAAGCACGCGGTCGAAGGCTATTCAGAATCCCTGGATCACGAGACCCGCGAGTTCGGTGTGCGGGTATCGGTGGTCGAACCCGGCTACACCAGCACCTCGTTCGAGGCCAACGCCGCCGACGCCGACTCGCCGATCGAGAGCTATGCGCCTCTGCGCGAACACGTCAAAGCCGGCCTGCGCAAGGCGGTGAGCGCCGGAGACGACCCCGCCGTGGTGGCGCGTGTCGTACTGCAAGCAGCGACCAGTCGCACGCCGAAGTTGCGCTATCCGGCCGGGCCGCTGGCGCGCCAGCTAACGGTTCTGAAGAAGTTCGCGCCGGCAGCGGTGCTGGACAAGGGGATTCGCAAGGCGAACAAACTGACCGCGGCGCCGAAGCCGAGTCAGGTTCCGCAGAACGTGCGCTGATGACCGACGAAAAAGCTAATGGCCGCCAACCAATTTCACTTTTCTTTGCCGTACCGGCGGACTAGATCGTCTTCGCCAAACACGTTTGCGTAGTCCATGCCATTGGCGTCGCGGCCGAAGAACGTCCACTTGCGGGGAGCCGAGTGAGGGACGCTGACCATCTTGACGGTGTAGCGCAAGTTGGTTTCGCGCAGCGTTCCGATGATGTCACCGACGCGGATCTTCGATGGATGAATCTCGGGTGCGTCGCACCAGTTTTGTGTGGCCACTACGTCCCCCTGGGTATCGTCACCACTCTACGCGTAAGCGGACGTAATGAAACACCTGAGTTACCAAACCGGGCGTCGGTGGCGTAACGTTGCAGGTGAGCCGTTTTGTTGCCGGCGGTGATCTGCCGGGACGCGTGCGGATGGCACTCGCGGGCAATGGGATTCCTCCGCTTTCCTGCGCCAGCGGGCTTGCGACGCCAGCCGTGAAGGAATTCCCTTGACCAGCAACACCTTTACCGCAAACCGAGTTGTCGCGAGATGAGCGACTGGCGCTCTGCGAATCCCATTCGGCTGGCGGTTGCCAGCCATTTGGGCGGGGACATCGACGGGGCATGGTGGCCGCGCGTTGATCGGATGACCGTCGAATTACCCGGCCTCATCGCGGCCCTGACCCCCTTGCTCGGAGACATCACCTCGATCAACGTCAACTGGCCGCACCTTCAGCGACCGCCCGACTTCAATTGGCCGGGGTGGGAACACAAACCCCAGCACGTGATGACCATCAGTGGCGAGAAGGCGCGGGTCAACCTGTTGATCATCCCGTATACGACGTACAGCGGCCTTGCCCTGATGGTGCTGCGGCGCGCCGCCAGCCTGCCCGTCCTTCCCGCCGACCGCGACAAACCCGCATTCGTGACCGCCGGCTCGATCCTGCAGGCCGCGATGACCCAGCGCGCGGCCAATCTGCCAGCTCAGGTGCCGCAGAACGTCCGGTAGTCGCCGAAACCTTCCGGCGCACGGGCGGCGTAACGCTCCAAGCCCGGTCGCTCGTCGTAGGGGGCGGTGACGGCAATCAGCAGCTGCTGGAAGGGATCCAGCTCTCCGGCCGTTGCAGCGGTCAACGCCTCCTCGACGAGGTGGTTGCGCGGGATGTACATCGGGTTGGTTCGATCCATCAATGCCGCATCCGGAGTAAGCGCGCGCCAGCGCGAGATCCATCCGTCGATGCCGGCCAGGTTGATGAACAATCCGCGGGTGCGCTCGGCGTCGCCGCGCGCCGCGTGGCTCAGCCCGCGGAAGAACGAGGTGTAGTCGACGCGGCTCTCACTCAGCAGCGCGAGCAGGTCTTCGACCAACGACATGACCGTCGCGGCGTCGTTGTCCGCGGAGAGACCGAGTTTGTCCCGCATCCCGTTCGTCCACGTGGCGTCGTACTGGCCGCGGAAAACATCGAACGCGTTCTCCGCGAGCGCGATGCCCTCGTCCACCGTGTCCGCCAGAAGCGGCAGCAGGGCCTCGCCGAACCGGGCGAGGTTCCATCCCGCGATGGCGGGCTGGTTGTCGTAGGCGTATCGGCCCCAATGGTCGATCGAGCTGAACACCGTGTCGGGGTTGTAGGCCTCCATGAAGGCGCACGGCCCGTAGTCGATCGTCTCGCCGGAAATCGTCATGTTGTCGGTGTTCATCACGCCGTGGACGAAGCCGATCAGCATCCACTGGGCCACCAACGATGCCTGAACCGCGGCCACCGCTTCGAACAGCCCGAGGTAGGGGTTGTCGAGCATCGCTACGCCGGGATAGTGGCGGGCGATCGCATGTTCCGCCAAGCGCCGCAGCAGGTCGAGGTTGCCGGTCGCGGCGGCGTATTGGAAACTGCCCACCCGCAGGTGGCTGGCCGCGACGCGAGTGAGCACGGCACCGGGCAGCGGTGTCTCGCGCTGCACCGGGCGTCCCGTCGCCACGACAGCCAGGGATCGCGTGGTGGGAACACCCAGCGCGTGCATCGCCTCGCTCACGATGTATTCGCGCAGCATCGGACCGACCGCCGCCAGGCCGTCGCCGCCTCGGGCGAACGGCGTGGCTCCCGACCCTTTCAGATGAATGTCGCGGAGACGCCCATCACCGTCGGAAAGCTCGCCCAGCAGCAGCGCGCGCCCGTCGCCCAACTGCGGGACGTATCCGCCGAACTGGTGTCCCGCGTAGGCCTGGGCGACCGGTGCGGCGCCGCTGGGAATCAGATTGCCGACCAGAAAACGCAACCCGTCCGGACTTGTCAGCCAGGCGGCGTCGAGACCCAGCTGGCCGGCCAACGGTGTATTGAAGGCCAGCAGCCGCAGGTCGGGAAACGTCTGCGCCTGCCAGCTGACAGCCATCTCCGGCAGGTCGCTGGCGAAGCGGTCTTGTAGAGCAACGGTGGTCTCCGGTGCGACGCTCACCCAGTCAGCCTACGGAGGGTACCGGCGGTGAGCTGTGTCCCGCCGCGACCAGCGTGACTAACATCGACCAGGCAAACCGTCCCGATAGGAGCCCTCACCGGAATGTTGGAGCCGCACGAGGTCGATGACCTCTTTCCCGCCGATCTGCCCGAACCGGGCGTGTGGGAACAGCGCTATCCACCCCGTGAGCTGCCTGACGGTGCTGAGGTGACTCGGTTGGCTCCGTCGCCGACCGGCTTCATTCACCTCGGCGGCATCTACACGGCGATGATCGACCGCGCCGTCGCGCACCAAACCAGTGGCCGCTACTTCGTGCGAATCGAGGACACCGACCAATCGCGGGAAGTGGCGGGCGCGCATGAACAGTTCGATCGTGCCTTCGCCTACTTTCGGGTCATTCCCGACGAGGGGGTTGGCGGCGGCGAGTACGGGCCGTACCGCCAGTCGGAGCGGGCGACGATCTATCTGAGTTTCGCGCGCGAGATGTTACGGGCCGGGAAGGCATATCTATGCTTTGCCACCTCCGAGCAGCTCACCGAGATGCGTACGCGCCAGCAACAACTCAAGCGTCCGACTGGCTACTACGGCGAGTGGGCGATCTGGCGTGACGCCGATGTCGCGGCCGTCCGTGAGCAGTTGGAAAAGGGGACGCCGTACGTCGTGCGTTTCCGGTCGCCCGGGCGCACCGGCGGGCGGTCCTCCTTCACCGACGCGATCCGCGGCGAGCTGTCGATGGAGGACAACTACAACGACGTGGTCATCCTCAAATCGTCTGCGGCCGTGCAACTGCCGACCTACCACTTCGCGCATGCTGTCGACGATCACCTGATGCGGTGCAACCTGGTGATCCGGGGCGAGGAGTGGTTGTCGTCGACGGCCTTGCATCTGCAACTGTTCGAGGCACTGGGATTCCAGCCGCCCACCTACGCCCACATCGCGCTGCTGATGAAGCAGATCCCGGGCGGCAAACGAAAACTGTCCAAACGCAAAGACCCCGAAGCCGACGTCGACTTCTACATCAGTTCGGGTTATCCCGCCGACGCGGTGCTCTACTACCTACGCGGTCTGGCCAACGGACGTCTGGCCGAAATCCCGCTGCCCGACGCGCTCGCCGCGCCGATCTCACTGGCCGAGTGCGGAGGCGCCGGCCCGCTGGTCGATCTGGTGAAGCTGGAAGACATCAGTGCCGACCACATTGCGACGCTGAGTGGGCCGGAAATCTATGCGGCCGTTACGGCGTGGGCGGCGGAGTTCGATCCCGAGCTGCATCGCGTGATCGAGGCGCACCCGGACCAGACACTGGCCGCATTGGCGGTCGAGCGCGACGGGGTCGTCAACCCGCGCAAAGACCTGCGCAAATGGTCAGACTTTCGCGGCGCCTACGGCTTCTTCTTCGCCGAGCTGTTCACGCCGGTGGCCGCCGACGACGCGCAACTCGGATTGTCGCCCGACCTGGTTCGGTCGTTCGCGGGGGACTTCATCGTGACCTATCAAGATCTCGACGACCCGGTGCAGTGGTTCCAGCAGATCAGGGACTTGGCCGACAAGTTCGGCTTTGCCGCTAATGCGAAGGACTACAAGAAGAATCCCGATGCCTATCCGGGCTCGATCCGGGAGGCATCGCAGTTGATCAGAGTCGGTCTGACCGGGTCGACCAAGAGCCCTGACCTGTTCCAGATCGCGCGCACCCTGGGCCGCGACGAAGTAATCCGGCGGATCAGTTCGCTGACGTAAACCTGCGTTTGGTCAGCCGCGGCCATGCTCGATCAGGTCGCGAACGCGATCCACCATTGACGCAAACGGTCCGACGGCAAAATTCAACATCGGTGATTCCACCCCGGCGTGCGGACGGGTTGGGGCGATGGCTTCAGCTGCCCGTACGGCTGCTGTCAGCCGCTTGAGCTCGTCGGCGTCGAGTTCCTTTTGCAACTTGGGGAATTCGTAGGTCTCCTCATGCTGAGCGTGGTCCAACACCGCATCCCGCAGCTTGGTGAGCTCATCGATGAACTGCTGTGAGGTGATATCGAGCTTCTCGATCCCCGACAACAGCTCTTTTGCCTCGTGCTCCTCTTCGAGCCGAGCATCCACAATCGAGTCGATGGCATCCACCTCGCGGCGCACCCGGGGGTGTACCACCATCTCCTCGGCCGTCTCGTGCACGGCGAGCAATTGGCGCAAGTGCACAAATGGCTTCTCGCGGGCCTTCGGGTCCGCCGCGAGCAGCACCTGGTCGAACATGTCCTCGATGAGGTTGTGCTGAGCTTTCAGGAACGCGATCACGTCGTCGGGCGATTGGATGATCATCTCGGACATGCCCATACCTCCGGTGTTCGAAAATTCGGCGAATGCGGGCAGTTGGCTGGGCGGCCCGGTTGGACTTGGCGTACCCCGCCAGGATGCGACTAAACGCCGCGGCACTGGGCGCTAGTCTGCATTCGGCATCAAGTCGAGGAGGCGGCCTGTGGTTTCAGCGGACCGCGACGTCACTGAGATCGACTTCGACGACCTGACGTCGCCCCGGCTGACCGACGTCCAGCGCCAGATTCTCGAGTTCACCGAGGCCAGGCCCGTCGAATTCGACATCGACCGGATGCTCGCCGAGGCCATCGATCAGGCCCGGGTGGGCGACGATCTCGCCGACACCGACGGTTTCCGCGATCGGCTGGCCGCGCACGTCGCCGCGATCGAAACCGACCAGGGCCTGACCCAGCTCACCCGCTCGTCGTTACGGCAGCGAATCGTTCGTCTGATGCGCAACCGGCTGTCGCTGACCGAGCTCATCAAGCGGTATCCCGAAATCGAGTCGATTCCGATCGAGAAGCCGTTCATCGTCGTCGGTATGCCGCGGTCGGGGACCACGCATCTGGTGAACCTCATCGCCGCCGATCCGCGCCGACGGGCGCTGCCGTACTGGGAAAGCCAGGATCCGATCCCCGCGGCCGGCGACGGCCCCGACATCTTCGGGGTCGATCCCCGCTACGCGCGGGCGAAGGCCGAGCATGATGCGTTGATGGCCAGTGCCCCGGTGGTAGCGGCCATGCACGATCGGTTCCCCGAAGCGATCGAGGAAGAGGTCGAGCTGCTCGACTTGGATCTGGCCGGCTACGTTCTGGAATGGCATGCGCGCGTTCCAGATTGGCGCGATTACTACCTGCGCCTCGATCAGAATCGGCACTATGCCTACATGAAGAAGGTTCTGCAGGCGTTGACGTTCCTGCGTGGCCCGCGAACCTGGATCCTCAAAAGCCCACAGCACTGCGAGCAACTCGGACCGCTGATCGCGACCTTCCCTGACGCGACAGTCGCGTTCACCCACCGCGATCCGGTCGCGGTCATCCAGTCGACGATCACGATGATGGCCTACTCGGATCGATTGCGCCGCAGAAGCATCGAGCCGGGCTGGCTGCTGGACTACTGGAGCGACCGCGTACACCGACTACTCGGTGCCTGCGTGCGCGATCGCGAGCTGATACCGTCCGAGCGCAGCGTCGACATCAGCTTCCACCACCTCAACGGCAATGAGATGCCATTGCTCGACCAGATTTATCGTTGCGGCGGAGTCGAATTGACGCCGAAGGTGCGTGGACGTTTCCAGCAGTACCTGGACGGCAATCCACGCGGTAAACACGGCAGCATCCGCTATGACCTGCGACGGCACTTCGGGATCTCGCCCGACGAGTTGCGGCAGCGGTTCGACTTTTACTTCGACCGGTTCGACGTCCGGCCCGAATGAAGGAGTCCACAACGATGTTCGAACCCATCTATCGCAGCCGGCCGGGCGCGGACGGCCTGGCCCCGGCGTCCGCGGACCAGGCCGAGGAGATCGCCCCCGGGCTGTGGTGCTCACCGGGTCTGTCGAATTCCTACTTGTTGACCACCGATGAAGGCCGGGTCATCGTCAACACCGGCATGGGCTTCGAAGGCCCGGTGCACCGGGCCAACTTCGACGCCGTCGACTCCTCGCCGGTGCGATACATCATTTTCACCCAAGGCCACGTCGATCACGTCGGCGGCCTGGACAGCGTCCGCGATCCCGACACAACGGTTGTCGCACAGGCGAACTGGACATTGTGGCGTGATGACAACGAGCGGCTGATCCCGTACCGGGCCAACCGCAGTGCATTCGCGTTCAAAAACACCCTGTCGACCGGCATTCAGGCTATCCAACGTCGACTGGGCACCAAGCGCTTGCCGGGACAGAGCGTCCCGGTCGTGGACCTTGACTTCGACGACACCCTCACGCTGAACATCGGCGGTCGCCGGATGGACCTGATCGCGGTGCCGGGCGGGGAGACCAACGACTCGCTGGTGCTGTGGCTACCCGACGAACGGATATGTCTGTGCGGGAACACTTTCGGCCCGATCTTCGGGCACATTCCCAACCTCGTCACGATGCGCGGCGACCGGTATCGAGACGCGCTCACCGCGATCGCATCGGTCGAGCGGGTCCGTGAGCTACAACCCGAACTACTGGTGACCGGTCACTTCGCGCCGATCGCCGGCGCCGAACGCATCCGCGCCGAGCTGACCCGGCTACGCGACGCCATCCAGTACATTCACGACCAGACGGTGGCAGGCATGAACGCCGGCAAGGATGTTCGGACTCTGATGCGCGAAATCACCGTGCCACCGGAATACGAAGTAGGCCAAGGCTACGGAAAGGTCGCGTGGGACGTGCGGGCCATCTGGGAGAACTACTCCGGCTGGTTTCACCACCGCTCCACCACCGAGCTCTACCCGGTTGCATTCGACGAAGTGGCCGCCGATGTCGTCGAGCTGGCCGGCGCCGACGCGCTCCTGCGGCGGGCACGCGAGCATTTGGCCGCGGGACGTCCGCTGCACGCCATCCACCTGGCCGAGCTGGTGGCCCACGATCATCCGGGAGCGCGCGACCTGTTGAAGCAGGCCCACGAAAATCTGTTGAGCGACAGCGCGAACTTCTGGGAACGAGCCTGGATCACCGAACAAATAGCGAGGAACGGATGACCGCGCAGGTCAGCTTCGACTTCACTGGGACCACGGTGT
>NZ_JBAPRN010000060.1:0-2661 GCF_049281135.1 Mycobacterium sp.
CGTCGAGCCGGTCGGCACCGGCCAGACCGGTGCCACCTATCGCGTCGTTCCCACCTACGCCCAAGCGGTGCAGCTGCCGTCGTCGTTGGTGGTGAAACTGGCCTCCCAGGACGACACCGTGCGCGACCGTGTTGCGTTGGGTTACCGCGCCGAACACGCCTTCTACCGCGATGTCGCGCACACGGTCGCGGTGCCGTTGCCCACCGTGTATCACTGCGCCATCGACTGTGACGGAACCGACTTCGTCCTCGTGATGGCCGATATGGCTCCAGCGGTTCAAGGCGACCAGATCGCCGGCTGCACACCGGCACAGGCCCAGTTGGCGGTCGAGGCGCTGGCCGGCCTGCACGGACCACGATGGTGTGACCCAGCGTGGCTGGAGTTCACCGACGCACCGATGCCCAAAGCCGACCGCGACCTCGCCCGCGGGTTCGGCGACCTCGTGCGTGCGGCCACCGACGTGACGATCATGTTCCTCGGGGACCGGCTTGTCAGTGAGGACCAGGAAACCCTCGTCGATGTGGCCGACCTCATCGAAGCGTGGCTACTGCTGGAAGCCGACCGCTTCGCCCTGTTGCATGGTGACTACCGCATCGACAACATGCTGTTCGACCCCGCCGGTGCCACCATCACCGTCGTCGACTGGCAGACCCTGACCGTGGGCCTGCCCGCCCGCGACCTGGCCTACTTCTTCGGCACCAGCCTGCAACCTCAACTGCGCAAGTCCCACGAACGCCGCCTCGTCTTGCGGTACCACAACGCCTTACGGGCGCACGGCGTGCGCGATTACCCCGACACCGAGTGCTGGCGTGACTATCGACTGGGCATGCTTCAGGTACCGCTGCTCACCACTCTCGGATTCGCTTCATCCGCGGTCACCGACCGCGGCACTGAAATGTTTTTGACGATGCTGCACCGGGGGTGCCGCGCCATCCGCGAACTAGACACCCTGCCCCTCGTCCGCGACCTCACGGTGAGCTAGCCCCAAGCGTGCCGGCGACCGAAACCGCAACTCCCGCAACTAAATCAAACCTCCCCGATGGAGGTCAAAGATCGAGAACAGTAAATCCTAACTCCCACAATCACTAACGAACCAAGCAAATGGCCAGAACAGGAAGGCATACCATGACCGCTGCCCCACCCATCAAGGTGTTCCAAGTGGCCACCGGCAACGTCGGCTCCGAAATGATCAAGCGCTTCGCAACCCAGCCCGACCTGCAATTGATTGGAGTGCACTGCTACTCGCCGGACAAGATCGGCCGGGACGCAGGCGAACTGGCCGGCGTAGCACCCAACGGAGTGAAGACCACCGGCACCATCGAGGAGATCCTCGCGGCCAAGCCCGACGTGCTTACCTTCCACGGCGTATTCCCCGATGAGGACCTCTACGTCAAAGTCCTCGAAGCTGGGATCAACATCGTCACCACTGCCGACTGGATCACTGGCTGGCACCGCGACCGTAATCACCCCCACCACTCGGGCAAGCCGGTGACCCAACTCCTCCAGGACGCCTGCGAAAAGGGCGGGTCGACGTTCTACGGCACCGGGATGAACCCAGGCCTGAACCAGATCCTCGGCGTGGTGTGCTCAGCCGACGTCGCTGACATCGAGAACATCACCACCATCGAGTCGGTCGACGTGTCGTGTCACCACTCCAAGGGCACCTGGACCGAGGTCGGCTTTGGGCTCCCGGTCGACGATCCGGAGCTTCCGTCGAAGCTGGAGAAGTTCACGCGCGTTTTCGCCGACAGCGTGCTGATGATGGCCGACTGCTTCGATCTGGAACTCGACGAGGTCGGGTTCACATACGAACTTGGCGCCTGCACCAAAGACGTCGACCTGGGCTGGTACGTGCTGCCCAAGGGCTCGTTGGGGGGCACCTACATCAAGTACCAGGGCATGGTGGACGGAGTTCCACGGGTCGAGACGCACCTGGAGTGGCAGATGACCCCACACACGGACCCGAGCTGGGACATCAAGGGCTGCTATATCACCCGCATCAAGGGCGACCCAACTATCTACAACAAGTACATGGTCTTCCCCAAGCCCGGCGCCGACCTGTCCAACCCGGACGACTTCGCCTCCCTTGGCACGTCCATGCCCGGCATGCCCGCTCTCTATGCGATCAAGTCAGTCGTCGCACAGGCTCCGGGCATAGTCACCAGCGCCGACCTCCCGCTGCGCGGGTTCGCGGGCCGATTTAAGGGCCGTCCGCTGAATTGACGCCGATCCTTGGGAAGCACAACAGCCACAACCGCAGCAGCGCGCCACCTCAACCAAATCAATCATGTTGACCCGAGTTATGTTTCACGCGGGCTTGGTTGGTACCGCCGTCACCAGGCCGCCGTCGACGATGAACTCGCTGCCGGTGGAATAGCTCGATTCGTCGCTGGCGAGAAACAGCACGAACGTCGCAACCTCGTGGGCGTCGCCGGCGCGGCCGAGTGGAACGGTGACCAAGTCTTCGGGCAGGTGCGCGGTCATGGGGGTCCGGATGAATCCCGGATGCACCGAGTTGACTCTGATGTTGTGCGGGGCCAATTCGAGAGCGGCCGATTTCGTCAGACCGCGAACTGCCCATTTGGAAGCCACGTATGGGTGCGCCAGCGGGGCCCCACGAAGGCCCTCGATAGAGGAAATGTTGATGATCGAGCCGCTCCC
>NZ_JBAPRN010000061.1:0-2836 GCF_049281135.1 Mycobacterium sp.
GACCGGCACGCCGACAACCTCGGCGTGCCGCAGACCCGGATCGGGCACCGCCGAGAGCACGCGGATGGCGCTGCGTGCCCCGACCCGATTGGCCAGCCCGGCGCTGGCGTTGGCTTCGTGAATCACCACCGGCACCCGGCGCCGGCGCCGGGCTACGCCGCGAGCGGCCAGGTATGCCGGCAGCGACACGTAGCCGCCGAACCCGATCACCACATCGGCGTCGACTTTGTCCAGCACGGCCCGGGTCTGTCGAACCGCCCGCAGCACCCGCGCTGGAAGGCGGGCCAGATCACTGGTGGGTTTGCGCGGCAGCGGGACGGGAGTGATCAGCTCGAGTTGGTAGCCACGCTCGGGCACCAGCTTGGTTTCCAGGCCGCGCGCGGTGCCCAGCGCGGTGATTCGAACGTCGGGATCCAGCCCTACCAGAGCATCAGCGACGGCCATTGCGGGCTCAACGTGGCCGGCTGTGCCGCCGCCCGCGAGCACGACCGACAACGGGGAATGCCCGGTTGGCCGTGTGGCCGATGACCCCGTGACCGAGTCGCTCACCCGTGGCGCTGACCTTCCAGTGCTCGACGGCCATGTCCGTGACGCTGGCCGGTGTACCGCTGTCCGCCTACATGATGCCCTGCCCCGGTGCCACGCCTGTCCACCGCTGGCGGTCTGGCCGAACGTGCTGCCCGGCCACCGGACGGCTTCTGCTTCGCGGCGCGCTGCGGCTTGGCCGGCTGCGGCTTGCTGCGCAACCGGTCGCGCAGCGCCTCGACCCGCGTCGGCGAATAAGGCTCCGGCAACGGCAGCCGCAGAATGCGGGTCATCCGGTCGTCGCGTCCGGCGCGCAGAGCTGCGACGGCCTCAGGTTCGTGCCTGGCCGCGTTGGCCATCATGCCGATCATCAAAAGTGTTGTGGCCGTGGATGTTCCGCCCGCAGAGATCAGCGGCAGCTGGATGCCGGTGACCGGCAGCAGGCCGATCACGTAGCCGACGTTGATGAACGACTGACCGATCACCCACAAGGTGGTGGTCGCGGTCAGCAGCCGCAGGAACGGGTCGGCAGAGCGGCGCGCGATGCGCATTCCGGTGTACGCGAACAGCCCGAACAACCCCAGCAGGCCCAGCGCGCCGACCAGGCCGAGTTCCTCGCCGATGATCGCGAAGATGAAGTCGTTGTGCGCATTGGGCAGATAGTTCCACTTCGCTGTGCCCTGCCCCAGACCGTCGCCGAAAATACCCCCGTTGGCGAGCGCGTACTTGGCCTGGCGGGCTTGGTATCCCGAGTCCTGCGGGTCTTGGCCCGGGTCCAGCCATGACCGCACCCGGTCGGAGCGGTAACCCGCCGACACCGCCAGGATCGCTCCGGCGACGATCGCGGCGAACAGCGAGCTCAAGAACACCCTCAGCGGCAGGCCGGCGTACCACAGCAAGCCGAGCAAGATGATGCTCATCGACACCGTCTGGCCCAGGTCGGGCTGCGCGACGATGAGAGCGAGCGCGATGACCGCGGCCGGCACCAACGGGATCAGCATCTCCCGCAGTGAGGCCCGCTCCATGCGGCGTGCCGCGAGCAGGTGCGCACCCCAGATCGCGAAGGCGATCTTGGTCAGCTCGGAGGGTTGCATCGAGAATCCAGCGATCACGAACCAACCGCGAGAACCGTTGGCTTCCTTACCGATTCCCGGGATCAGCACCAGCACCAGCATCGCGATGGTCACCGCGAAGCCGGAGAACGCCAAGCGACGCATGAACCGCACCGGCAACCGCAGCGCCAGGTAGCAGGCGAACAGCCCGACGATCGTCCACAACACCTGCCGGCCGAAGATGACCCACGCCGACCCGTCGTCGTCGTAGGAACGGACCCCGGATGCGGACAGCACCATGATCAGACCCAGCGTGGTCAACAGCGCGGCGATCGCGATGATCAGGTGGAACGAGGTCATGGGCCGGCTCAGCCAGGCCCCGAACCGGGTCCGCGGCTCGGCGGTGGTCGCTTTCGCGGAGGTCTTCTTCGCGGACGCCTCGGGCGTGCTGTCGGCCGCCTGGTCACCCTTGGCTCCCCGGCGCAGCAGCCGGGCCAGCGTGTTCTTCACCTGCAGCTACCGCGGTGTGGCGCGGGCAGCGGCCGCGAACGCGTCGCCGCGGTCCGCGTAGCCGGTGAACTGGTCAAACGAGGCGCCGGCCGGTGCCAACAGCACCGTATCGCCGGGTTGAGCCAGGTCTCGGGCAGCGGCCACGGCAGCGTTCATCACGCGAGCGCCGACAGTCTCGTCCGATCCAGAAACCACGTGTGTCACAGACGCAACAGGAGACTCAGCAGTCGCATGCATATCAATATCCTCGCCTGCCACAACCTGTACGACGGGCACATCCGGCGCGTGTCGCGATAACGCCTCGGCAACCATCGCCCGGTCCCGACCGATCAACACCGCTCCGACCAGCCGCGGAGCGATCCTGGTCACGGTCTCGTGTATCGATGCGCCTTTGAGCAGACCCCCGGCGATCCACACCACCCGCGGGTAGGCCAGCACGGATGCCTCGGCGGCATGCGGGTTCGTGGCCTTGGAATCGTCGACGTAGCTGATCTGGTCGACGACGGCCACCAACTCGGCCCGGTGCCGGCCCACCTGGAACGAGGCCAGCGCGGTCGCGATCGCGTCGCCGGGCACTCCGATGCTGCGCGCCAGCGCGGCGGCAGCCAGCGCGTCGAGCACGCCGACCGGACCGGGAACCGGTATGGACGACACCGGCGCCAGCGCCGCGTCGTCAGCGAACGCGCGGTCGATCAGCAGGCCGTCCCGCACGCCGAGTTCCCCGGCCGCGGGCTCGCCCAGCCGGAAGC
>NZ_JBAPRN010000062.1:0-1506 GCF_049281135.1 Mycobacterium sp.
GCCCAGGCCCGCCGGCGCCACGTCACCGGCGACGGCCGGCGGCGGAACGGCAGCCGCGGCCGCGATCGAGCCCAAGGTGGTGGCATATAAGAGGCCGACGCTGGAATTCTGCGGCCAGTAATCGCCGAAATATTGAATGTCCTGCGACACGATTCCCGGGGTGTTTTGGCCGAAGAAGTTGGTCGCGTTCAGCACGCCCCACAGATCCCGATTCGCCTGGCACGCCACCGATGGAATGACCGACGGTGAGGCCATCGTGTAGGCGTCCACTGCGGCTTGCGCGAGCATCACATGTTTGGCGCAGTGTGCCGCCAGCGGCTCCAGCCCGCCCGTGTTGAGCGCGGTTCCCCTGGCCACGTTCGCCGTACCGGCAAGACCTGTCCACGACGCGCTGGTGGTCGCGATGTTGGTTGCGGAGACCGCCATTCCCATTTGATGACTGGCCGCTTCGGTGGCCATCACCGCGGCGTAGGCGACGATCGATTCCGGGCCGGGACCACCCTCAAAAATCAGCGCGACGATCTCGGGCGGCGCAGCGACCCATCGTGGGTCGAGTGGCATGCCGCGCCTAGAACGAGAACTTGGCGGCGCTGATCAGCTCTTGAAGCACATAGCTGATCGACGACATGCTCTGCCCGGTCGCATACGACGCCCGCTGTCCGAAGTGTGCCCCGGCCACGCCGAGGTAGGTGCCGCCGGCGCCGGCCATTGCCGACGCGAACGCCACGTCATCCGCGGACGCAGCCATCGGCACTACGCCGGTCAAGGCCGCAGAACCAGCCGCCGTGGTGGCCGCCATCTCCCCGGTGACCACCGACTCCGTCAACGAGGACAGGTTCACGGCCTCCGGTGAAACATCGAACATCGACATGTTGTCTCCCGTGTTCTGATCCGCAGCGCACCCCTGCGGGATTACCAGATCTTTCTACGTACATGCGAACTTCGCAATGCGAATGAAATAGCTATTCACCCGCTTCGGGTGTCCCCACCAGCACTCCCTCGATATCGCCCTCGGTGGTGACCAATAGGCCACGCCCGGGCGGCAACTGATGAGCGCTGATCCGCGCGAAAACCTTCACATTTGCCGGATCGTTGTCCATGAACAAGGTCGGTGACCGAGATCCCGTCATTTTCTGCAGGAACGGATTCATCACGACTTGACCGGCCCAGTTGCCAGGCAACCGCGCAGCTATCACGTGCAGACCGACTTGCCGACTGCGCTCGATCAGTGGCAGCAGCGGCGCAGTCGCTGCCGGTTTCACCACCTGATTGTGCGGCCTGAGCTCGTGTTCGTCGTCGATCAGGACGAACTGGCGCGGGCCGTCCCACGCCTTGAGGTTGAGCAGCTCCTCCTGCGTCAGACCCGACGGGGGGAGGCGATCCCGCAGTTCGGCGGTCAACGCGGCGATCACCGCATCGACGTCGTCGGCGGTGTAGGCATAGGCGCGCACGTGTGGACCCCGGATCTTTCCGATCAGTGTGGTTTTGGGGTCGATCACGGTGATC
>NZ_JBAPRN010000063.1:0-8823 GCF_049281135.1 Mycobacterium sp.
GCTCGACGAACGGACCGCGTACGGCACGTTGCGGGTGCGCCTGCCGTCGCGGACCAAGGGCTTGCCGTCTTATCCTGATCCGCCGGCCGATCAGGGCTTGCTGCCTGGCATGCCCACGCCGGAGGAAGGGCCCTGGGCCCGCTAGGGAACGTTGTCGTCTGAGGCGGTCATCACCGGCGCCGCCAACGGCAGCGGGCCGGCGATTGCGCGGGTGAGATCGCCCCTCGTGCAGACCTGTTCGGCTGTGTTGATCCCGTATCACTCCGGTGCTTCGAGGGCCGAGTCGAGGTCCAGCCGTGCCGCCAGCTGCGCATGGATGTCGGATAGGTGGTCACGCCAGTGCTCGAGCGCAGCATGCACCGCGCCGGCTGAAACCAGTTCAGCCAGCTTCGCGTGGGCCTCGGCGGATCCGTGCGTCAGCCCGATGTCGCCGCTGCGACTGGCGCTGGCCAGGCGCCGGACATGGCCTCGAATGAGGTAGTGGAGCAGCTTGCAGTACTGGGCAAGGACCGGATTTCCGGCGAGCTCGACGAGCCGGACATGAAACTGATCGGCCGCCTTGGTGGCGGCGGCGCCGTCCTCGGCAGCGCGCTGCTCGTCCACAAGCGCGTAGAGGTTCTTGATCGCGTCGGCGTCGCGGGAGCGGGCCAGTTGAGCCACCGCGGCAGGCTCGATCATCAGCCGGGCGGTCAGCACGTCGCCGAGCGTGGTCTTGCGGTGCCTCAGCAGATCGCTGAGATAGCGGGTGGCCAGTTTCGTCGCGGGCCGAAGAACCGTTGTGCCACCGCGAGATCCGCGCTGCACCGTGATCAGGTGCTCGGTTTCCAGGATGCGAAATGCCTGCCGTAGTGTCGGGCGCGACACTCCGAACCGCTTGATCATCTCGGGCTCCGACGGCAGTAGGTCACCCTCGGTCAACTCGCCGAGGACGATCTGCTTGCGGATCTGGGCAGCTACCAGCGAAGCGGCGTTGGAGGAAGGCCCCTCCGCGTCGGTGACCAACTCAGACAAGGTCCTACCTCTGCGCTTTCGCCGGCTAGCCTTCGGCACTCATGCTTGTGGTTGAGGTTAATTTATCACCGATTCATTTGTGGAATGACGGTTGGCGCGCGGGCCGCACCCGCAAGCTGCTGGCGTCCCCATATCGCTACCGGTGCCGCCGGTGCTAACATATCGTTTATTGATAGAACGAATAACGGGGCCGTGTCTTCGGGAGCACGAGTGATTGCTACGTCCGCCGCCGGCGAACAGGACGACCTGCGCGCCACCGCGCGAGCGTTCTTCGCCAAACACTCCGACGAGCCGGCGGTCCGTTCGGTGATGATGACTACCGACGGCTACGACCCAGATCTGTGGCGGCAGATGGCCGACCAGCTCGGTTTGCAGGCCCTGCTGATTCCCTCCGAGTATGGCGGCGCGGACTTCCGATTCGTTGATGTACAGGTCGTCGCGGAGGAGATGGGCCGGGCGCTGGTCTGTGCCCCGTATCTGTCGTCTGCTGTGTTGGTGGTCCACGCCCTGCTCGCAAGCGCCGATGCGGACCGCTGTGCCGAGCTGCTTCCCGGAATCGCCGATGGAACCCGCATCGCCGCACTGGCTTTCACCGACGCCAGCGGCTGCTGGGAAGCAACAACTGGCGAAGTGCACGCCCACCTTGGCCGGCACGGGTGGACGCTGACGGGTCGTCGGCGGTTTGTCCTTGACGGTGCGGTCGCCGATACGGTCTTGGTCGCCGCCATCACGCCGGCGGGCCCGTCGTTGTTCGCGGTGGACAACGCCGCCGCCGGGTTCCACGCAACGCCGTTGGCTACGATCGATATGACCCGCCGGCAAGCCGATTTGACCTTCGATGACGCTTGCGCGTTCCTGATCGGAGAGGCCGGCGCTGCCGACGACTACCTGGGCTCCGCGTTCGATGCCGGTCTGGCAGCGCTGGCCGCTGAGCAGGTGGGCGGCGCGCGTCGGGTGCTGGAAATGAGCGTGGAGTACGCCAAGATCCGCCATCAGTTCGGTCGTCCGATCGGATCGTTTCAGGCCATCAAGCACAAGTGCGCGGACATGCTGGTGCAGGTGGAGTGCGCCGCGACCGCGGCGCACTCGGTCGGTGAGGCCATCGACGAGAACTCCGCCGAGACCACCACACTGGCCAGCCTGGCAAAGGCATACTGCTCGCAGGCGTACTGCGGTGTGGCGGCCGAGAACATTCAAGTTCACGGTGGGATCGGGTTCACCTGGGAGCACGCGGCGCACTTGTACTTCCGCCGCGCCAAGGGCAGCCAGATGCTGTTCGGAAACGCGGCATTCCACCGCCAACGACTGCTGAAGGAACTCGGATTGTGAGCACACCGGCCGAGCTGGCCACCACCTTTCGCGACGCGGCGCTCGCGGCTTTGCCAGGTGCGTCGGCCTACATAGGGGGCCGGTGGGTAGTCGGCGGCGGTCAGCGATACGCACACCTCGACCCAGTCAGCGGTGAGCCGCTGCGCACCTGGACGCTGGCTGGGCCCAGCGAGATCGACAGTGCCGCCCAGACGGCCTCGCACGCGCAGACGCAATGGGCGGCAGTGTCCCCCGCACAGCGGCGGGACAAGCTCCTGGCGTTTGCCGACACGATGGTGTCGGACGCCGACACCCTGGCCTCGATGGTGTCGCTGGAGATGGGCATGCCGCTGAGGATTTCGCGCGCGGGGGTGCGCGCCGCCGTCGAATGGTTTCGTCACTACGCAGGTCATGCCGACAAGATTGACGGTGTGGTGCCCTCCGTCGGGCCGGCTCGCGCGGCGCTGGATTACACCCGCTACGCACCCTATGGCGTGGTCGCCGCGATCATCCCGTGGAATGGGCCCATCGTCGCCCTCGCGCTCAAGATCGCTCCAGCCCTGGCCGCCGGCAATGCCGTGGTTGTCAAACCCTCCGAATTCGCACCGTTTTCCAGCCTGTACTTGGCGTCGTTGGTCACCGCTGCCGGATTGCCCGCCGGCGTCGTGAACGTGGTGGCTGGTGGCCCCGACGTGGGAGCGCGGCTGTGCGCCCACCCAGATATCAAACTGGTTTCCTTTACCGGAGGCGCCGCGGCGGGACGCGCGGTCTCCCAAGCCGCATCGGTGCGCCATCTACCGACCATCCTCGAATTAGGCGGCAAATCAGCTTCACTGGTTTTCCCAGACGTCGATATCGACAAGGTTGCCAAACTATCTGCGTTCATGGGCATCGCCCAAAACAGTGGTCAGGGTTGCTTCCTGCCGACAAGACTGCTCGTGCAACGTTCCGCTTATGACCGCGTGCTCAACGGCGTTGTCGCCGAGGCAAAACGGTTTCGGCTGGGTGACCCTTTTGATCCGGCGACCACCATGGGCCCCGTCGTCAACGTCGGCGCCCGCGACCGCATATTGGGCATGATCGACGCAGCGCGTCGCCGGGGGGACGGCCGCCTGGTATACGGCGGGGCGGCGGCGACCGGTGACCTCGCAGGCGGAAACTTCATTCAGCCAACAATTTTCGCTGAGGTGGACCCCGACAGCCCGCTCGCGCAGGACGAAGTGTTCGGCCCGGTGCTGAGTGTGATGGCATTTGACGACGAATCAGAGGCGGTGCGCATTGCCAATAACAGCCGGTACGGTTTGGCTGGTTACGTGTGGACGGCGGACCTCGGGCGCGCGCACCGCGTCGCCGAGGCATTAGACGCTGGCTATATCTCTGTCAATGGCATGGCTGCCTTACCACCTGCGGCGCCCTTTTCGGGGTGGAAGGAAAGCGGACACGGTGTCGAGGGTGGTCGGCATGGCCTGAATGAGTATCTGCGCATCAAGAATGTTCACGTCCAATGGTGACCAAACCGCAACGCCCGCCGTCCGATCGAGCCTAGGCCGTTCGAACCGACCGAAGGATTTCCGATGACCCCCTCTTACAAGACCACGTTTGAAACCGTGCTCTTCGACGTCGCCGACCACATCGCCACCATTACGTTGAACCGGCCAGAGGTGATGAACTGCTTCAATCAGCAGATGCTCGACGAGTTCAGTGAGATATGGCGTATCTGCCGCCATGAAGACGACATCCACGCCGTAGTTCTGCGTGCCGCGGGCGAGCGGGCGTTCTCCACAGGGGTCGATCGCAAGCTCGGCCGCTTCCGTCATCCCAACCCGTTGTCCGAAGACGATCCCGGATTCTGGTTGGGCGCCAAGCAGAATCGAGTGTGGAAGCCGTTGATCTTGGCGATCCATGGTCTGTTCGCCGGCGGAGCCTTTTACTGGCTCAACGAATGTGATGTCGCGATCTGCTCCGATGACGCCACGTTCTTCGACCCGCACACCACCTACGGGATGGCGTCGGCGCTCGAACCGGCCGCATTGCTGCGCCGCATTCCATTCGGCGAGGTGATGCGCATTGCGCTGTTCGGTAACGAGGAAAGGGTAAGCGCTGCACGAGCATTGAGCATCAGCTTGGTCACCGAGGTGTTGCCCCGTGAGCAGCTATGGGACCGGGCCCACACACTTGCCGCGCGACTCGCCGAGAAACCGCCGCTGGCGGTACAGGGCACCGTGAAGGCGGTATGGGATTCGCTATCGATGACTATCGAGGCGTCCCGCTCGGTTCCCTTGATGTACACCCAGCTCATCAACGAAAAGACCAAGCTGGAGTTCGCGTCGGGCGCTGAACGTACCTGGGAAATCCGTTGAGAGACAAGCACCGCGCAGTTCGGTATCGGGGCCGGGGGTAGGGGCATGCAGCCCGACGAGTTCACCCGGATGCGCCTTAGCGCCGAACTGGGCGTCGCGACCATTACGCTGAGTCGCCCCGAACGGCGAAACGCCTGGGGCGGCCACACCGCCGCGGAGTATCGATGGGCATTGCACTGGTGTCATGTCGACCCCGAGGTGCGGGCCGTGGTCGTCACGGGAGAAAACGACTTCTGCGTCGGCGCCGACTCGGCGGCCCTAGATGACATCGGGGACGGCGGCGGTGCCTATGAGGTCGATCGGGTGGATCTGCCCGATTTCCCGGCTGAGACGCCACAACACTTGCGCCGCAACCACTTCTATCCTCTGGCGATTTCTGTTCCGGTTATTGCGGCGATCTCTGGTGCTTGCGCGGGCGCCGGGTTCGTGGTTGCCAGTTACGCCGATATACGCTTCGCTGACCGGCAAGCCAAGATCGCAACTGCGTTTGCTGCACTCGGTTTACCGGCGGAGTACGGGCTGGGATGGTTGCTGCCACGCATCGTCGGGTTGTCAAGCGCTGCCCAGCTGCTGTATTCACCGCGTCCGATCACCGCCGCGCGCGCCGCGGATCTCGGCTGGGTGCAGCGGGTCTGTGAGCCCGGCGAGGTGGTCGCGGACGCCGTCGCGTACGCGCGAGGATTGGCTACCGGAAGTTCTGCCGAATCGTTGCGGATGATGAAACGACAGCTGTTCATCGATTCGGCACTCGGTTTCGGCGACGCTTATCGCGCCTCGGTGCAAGACATGAACACCGCGCTGGGGTCGGCCGATTTCCGGACGGGCGTGCGGGCGCTGCGCGCGAAAAGACCGCCTGATTTCCTGGCCGCCCGACCGTCCGCCGACGGGGCATAGCGGGTTGGCTTGCAACCGATTTGCGTGTCGCGGGAGTTTGCACATCTTCGGATTCAGAACCGACTGATAATATAACGAATGATCTTGGTGCAAGCGTGGGATAGCACCGCTAGGAGAGACCATGGCGAATGTAGTGCGCGCCGTACAGCTTCCGAAGATGGCGAACATTGTCGCGGCCGATCTTCGGGAGCAGATCATCGAAGGTGTGCTCAACGAGGGGGACCCTCTACCGCCCGAGGACCAACTCATGGAACACGCCCGCGTCGCCCGTACCACGGTGCGGGAGGCGTTGCGAATCCTGGAATCCGAGGGTCTGTTGGTCGTTCGGCGCGGAGCGCGTGGGGGAGCGCGCATACGCACTCCCAGCGTGAGCAACGTCGCTCGCTATATCGGCCTGGTGTTGCAATGTGAGGGCGCCACCCTCCGGGATGTCTACGACGCTCGGCTGATGCTGGAAGCGCCGGCGGCGGGATTGTTGGCGCGCGCTGATGACCGCGGCGACATCGTGGCGGCTCTGCGGGAAGCCTTGGCCAATGAGGAAGAGGTCCTGGACAACCCCGTCGAACTGTCCCGCGCCTACGGGCGCTTTCATCAACTGCTGGTTCAGCTCTCCGGTTCGCAGACCTTCGAGGTGCTCACCGCGGTATCGAACCGCATTATCCAGGCCCAGGCCGATCGGTACATGAGTTCGCGTGGCTCCCAGCCCGAACGCAGGCGTGCCACCGATGCGGCGCACCGGGCGCATGAGCGGTTGGTCAACCTCATCGCCGCCGGCGCGACCCAGGACGCCGAGGAATTATGGCGCAAGCACCTCGCCGCCGGCGACGTTGAGTTGCTCGCCGATCCAGAGGTCAACAGCGTTCTCGATCTGCTGGACTGACTAAAGCGCCACTTCTGCGATCCCATCCGAACGTGGACGATGCCTAGGGCTGCTCGCAACGAACGTCCCGGGTTTCTCCAAAGCCCGATAATACGAGCTATCATAGATCGAATAATTCTCCGAGTGACCGTTTGGGTGGGTGACATGTGAGTAACGAACTGCGACGCCGGCTACGCGAGTTTGTGGCCGCCAACCCGCCGCCGGATCTGCGCGGAGTCGGCAAGCCGGAGCGGATAGCCGGCCAAAGGGCATGGGCGGCGACGATGTACGTCAACGGACTTGCCGGTCCAGCGTGGCCACGCGAGTACGGGGGGATGGCTCTGACGTTGTCCGACCAAGTCGCTTACCACGACGAACTCGCCACGCTGTCGGTGCCGCCGCATCCTGGTAACGGTCCCTTGATCGCGGGGCCCACCCTGCTGAAGTTCGGTACCGAAGAGCAGAAGCAGCGGTATTTGCCGGCGATGCTGCGTGGCGATGAGGTTTGGGCTCAAGGCTTTTCGGAGTCTGAGGCTGGCTCGGACCTGCAATCGCTGTGCACTACGGCAGTTCGCGACGGCGACCACTACGTGGTGCGTGGTGCCAAGCTGTGGAGCAGCTACGCCGACCTCGCCGACATGATGTTCGCGTTGGTGCGCACCGGGTCGCGCAAGTCTGGCCGAGATGGCATCAGTTATCTGCTCATCGACCTGCATGCCGACGGAGTCGCGGTGCACCCGGTGCGCGACATGAGCGGGCACGCGCGGTTCTGTGAGGTCGTGTTCGATGACGTCCGGGTGCCCGTGGCCAACCGCGTGGGCGCGGAGAACGGCGGCTGGCCGTTGGCGCGCACCACTCTGGGCAACGAACGGGCCGCCCGGTCGCTGAGTCAGGCGAGTGCCTACAGACGCCGGTTGGACTCGCTGACCAGACTGTTGAAGAGTCGCCACGCACTTGACGACCCACTCGCCCGAGACAGGTATGCGCAGTGTGTCATTCATGTCCGGATCCTGTACCTGCACGCCGTCCGCGTGGTCGCCCGTCATGAGTCCAATTCCGATCCCGGGCCGTCCGCGTCCGTCGCGCGCTTGCATTTCAGTCTGCTGGAACAGGAGTTCCACGAGCTTGCCATCGACCTCCTCGGCCCCGACGCGCTGATCGCGACCGGGCCGGCCGCGGTCGAGAACGGCCGCTGGCTCACCGGTTTCCTACACTCGCGTGGCGCAACCATCGGTGCCGGCACCGCTGAAATACAGCGCAACACCATCGCCGAACAGCTGCTCGGGCTGCCCCGCGACGAATCTGTGTTGTGATCGTGAGCTTCCACGCCCTTCCCCGATATCAGCGGGACCGCGTTGACAAATGCGATGTCATATCTCTGCACCAGCCGAAAAGATGATGGCCCCGGCATAGCAATTACTGGTCATCTGTTGTATCGATTTCGTTGTATTGAGCGGCTGGCGGCCAATGGTTAGGGGAGCGGCACGGGCGAGTCGACCGGAGACAACAAGAGGCGGTTTGTGTTGGTCGGAAGACTTCGAAAAAGGTTGCAACACAACGCAATTAACCTGATATCCGCCTGGGGATCAAGTGGTCGCAGTGCGCCTTCCCCTATCTGGGTGCGGCCGTGCGCGTCCACCAGAACGGCAGTAGCTACCTGCACTATCCGCCGGCGTTATCCAGGACGCGATCGAGTGACAAGTAGCGCTCGGGATCGATGAGCGCAGCGCGCGCCATCGTGTTGTGAGCCATTTTGACGTGTGCCGCGTCGACCAGCACACCGTTGACGCCGACCGCGCCGCGCCCGTTCGCCTCGGCCTCCCGGTATGCGGTGAGATTGCGCTCAGCGCGCGCGATCTCGGCTTCCGTCGGCGAATAGACCTCGTTGGCAACAGCGACCTGGCTCGGGTGGATTGCCCACTTGCCGGTGTAGCCGATCATGGAGGCCCGGCGTGCGTCGCGCTCGTAGCCCTTCAGATCGCCGTAGTCCGGGTAGGGGGCATCGATCGCGTCGACGCCAGCGATGCGGGCAGCGACCATGATCTTGTTGCGTGCGTAATGCCAGAAATCGCCGGGGTATTCGCCGATCGGCACGAAATTGGTGTCGACCCGCGCTCCCTGGGACAGCGAGAAGTCGCCCACCCCGAAGATCAGCGCATCGATCCTGGGACTGGCGACCGCGATCTCCTCTGCGTTGGCCAGACCCGCGACCTCTTCGATGAGCACCTCGAGGCGGATCTGGCGGCCCAGTTTGACTTTGGCCTCCAGTTGCGTCAGCAGCAGATCAACCCACCACACGTCGCGTGCTTTGCACGCCTTCGGGACGACAATGGTGTCCAGGTTCTTCCCCGCGCGAGTGACGACTTCGATGATGTCGTCGTGGCACCACTG
>NZ_JBAPRN010000064.1:0-3460 GCF_049281135.1 Mycobacterium sp.
CTGCCCCCCGACAACAGCGGCCACGTATTCATCGAGACCAAATCCGGCCAGACCCGCTGCCAGATCGACAGCGACAGCGTCGGCTGCGAGGCGCAGTTCACCAACTCGCCTATGCAGGACGGCGAACGGGCCAACGGCGTCAACATCACCGCGAGCGGCGACGTGCAATGGGTGCTGGGCAACCTCGGCGACATCCCGACGGTGACCATCGACTACCAAACCTATGACGCGGCCGGCTGGACGATCGCCGCCGGCGAAAGCGGCACCCGATTCACCAACGAGCACACCGGCCACGGCATGTTCGTCAGCATCGAGAAGGTCGACACCTTCTAGCTGAGTCTAAAGCCACGTCAGAGCGCTAACGTGCCGACCTGGTCCATAGCAGAATCGGATTCTGTTGTTACACAAGGAGCTCCGACGAATCGCCGTGCCGCTATTAGTTACGGGGCGTAGCGGCGGCAGCCGGTGACGGATCTTTAGAAATAGGACTCGGGCGGTGAGAGCTACCCGGCTACAGCTGCTGTCCTGCTCGCGTGGGATCAGGCATGGAACGCCGCCTTCGATGAAGCGCTCGGGGAGCTCGCCGTCAACCGGACGAAGCTGATGCGAGTCCGCAACTTCCTGCCTAGCGCGCTTCGCGGATTGCGTAGGGAGGTCGGCATGAGCAGCTTCACTGATGCCGAGGCCGCTCGCCGCGGCATCATCGACGCCATTGTGAGTTACCTCGCTGACTAGCGATCCCAGACTGATGGCGGTGACAAGGATTGCGGCTTAACCACTTTGAGTAGCCAGAGCACGCTCCAGCCCGGACACCGCCAAGTCCAACTCAAATTCGAAACTGTGAGAGGGATCTTCGGCTCGCGCGCAGGCGAGGATGTGACGCAGTCCTGGGAACTTCTCGTCGGGCGCCTGAGACAGCGCGGTGGCGAGTTCGTATTCGTGCGGGTAAATCCCGTGTTGCACTTCGAGGAGTGCGATGTTCGCGTGGGTGAATGCGACGTTCGCGATCACGGTGAGAGCGCGCCGAGCGAGAAGGTGGCTGAAGCCGGCGCCCAGCAATGATTCGGTGACGCGCTCTGAGAGTTCCATCGCCGCCGCTCCACCCATTCCTCGAAGCTCAACGTAGGTGGCGGCGATCCCCACCTGGACGACGCCATCCCTAATGGCGCGCGCCCACACTTGCATTACGGTTTGCCAATCGGCATCCCGAGGCAAGTCCACTGTCGCGAGTTCTGACTCGAACAGGTCGGCGACGACCAAGTTGATGAGGCCTTGCCGGTTTCCGACGTAGTAGTGCAACGCCTTTCGGCTAACTCCCAGCGCATCGGCCACGGCCTGCATCGTTAATTCGCCCTGGGGTATGCGTCGCGCGGCGGCCACGATCTGTTCGCGGCTGATCTGCGAGGGACGACCGCCGACCCGCTGGCGAGTCTTGTCGGTCTCCTCGTCCTCGTTCGCCGTTGTTGGTGTGACCATCGAGCTCAATGGTAGAGCGGGCGTCCAGTCGTTGATGGCTCCAGATGATCGAGCTGGACGATCGCCCCGTCGGACGCCGTTGCAGCGAAACTCACCCGGGCGCGCCGATCACGCCGTTGACATCTCCCTGGCCGCAGGGTAAGAAATTCTCAGACTTAGTTTTCACCGCGCGGGAAAAACCCGGGTACGTCCGGCCGGTCTGCCCTCAGGGGACGGCAGCACCAGCAATTGAGGGAAAGGCAAAGGATGCCTCGTCGTCGCGGCTCCGAAGGTGATCGTCGGGCGCTTCTGCGCAGGCAACGCGGGCGTCGTCGCGTCGTTGGTGTGGGCACAGCCGCGGGGGCGTTCTTGGCCTTCGGGGTGACACCGCTGTTTTCTGCACCTCCGGCGCGGGCTGATGGGTTGGACCTGATCATCGAGCCCATCATCAATTCCCTATCGAGCCTTGACCCCACGCTGGCCGCCGATCTGGGTGCCCTCGCAACCAGCATCGACCCGTCGTTCGCTGTGGAGAATGCCGCGACCGCTGCGGCAATGGCCGAACCGGCCACGGCCGCGGGGTCGGCGACGTCCGCCGACCTGGCCCAGTCGTACACATTCGAACCGTTGGAGACTGCCGAGCAAGCATGGATCGCCAGCCCGACCGGTGAGCAGATCGACAACTTCCTCAACACGACCTTCGGGGAATTCCTCATTGGCAACGGTGCCCCCGGCACCGAAGCAGATCCCACCGGTGGCGCCGGTGGGTTGTTGTTCGGCGACGGCGGCGCCGGCTGGAACAGCACCGAAGCCGGAGTCGCCGGCGGTAACGGCGGCGGCGCCGGACTCCTCGGCGACGGGGGCCTCGGCGGTGATGGCGGCACCGGTGCCAGCGGTGGTGACGGCGGTGATGGCGGCTCGCTGATCGGCATCGGCGGTGATGGTGGCAACGCCGGAGACGGCACCGCCGTTGACGGTCTGGCCGCCCTCGGTGGGGCCGGCGGCAATGCAGGTACCTTCGGCGAGCACGGCATGGTCGGTGATTACGGCACGCTAAGTGCCGGTACCTCGCAGACCGCAGACGGGTCGCTTCTCCCCGTCACCCCCACCGGTGACTACCTGACGAACAGCGATGGTCAGGTCGTCCTTCTGCACGGGCTCAACGAGGTGTACAAAGAGGCGCCGTATGAGCCCGCCTCCGACGGGTTCAGCAACGATGACGCGGAGTTCTTGGCCGCCAACGGCTTCAACGTGGTGCGCGTCGGCGTCATCTGGTCCGAACTCGAGCCCGAGCCTGGCGAGTTCAACACCTCATATCTCGACTCGATCGAGTCGACGGTGCAAACACTGGGCAACAACGGCATCTACAGCATCCTCGACTTCCACCAAGACGCCTACAGCACCGCGTTCGGCGGCGAGGGCGCGCCGGACTGGGCCGTGCAGACCGACGGTGCCGCCAACACCGAGCAGACCTTCCCGCTGAACGAATTCTTCAATCCCGACGAGCAAAGCGCCTGGCAGTCGTTCTGGACCAACAGCGATATCTCCAACGGCACTGGCCTAGAAGACGACTACTCGCAGATGTTGGAGTACGTCGCCAACGCCTTCAACGGCAACCCCGACGTGGCCGGTATTGAGATCATGAACGAACCATCGCCCGGCGTGTCGACGTTCCTGTCGACCTTGCTCGGCAGCCCATATTTCGACAGCCAGCAGCTGACGCCGTTCTATGACCAGGCGGCCGATGCTATCCGGGCCGTCGACCCGACCACCCCGATCTTCTACGAACCCAACGTCCTGTTCGACGCCACCGTCCCCACCCACCTGGGCACCGTGGAGGCCACCAACACAGTCTTCTCGTTCCACGGCTACTGCGAGATAGACCTGGGATCTAGTTGCCTCCCCTCGTCGGCGAACATCAGCGATGCGCTGGCGTATGCGTCGGCGCAGGGTATTCCGGCATTCATGACCGAGTTCGGCAATCTCTATTCCAGCGCTTCCGACC
>NZ_JBAPRN010000065.1:0-1665 GCF_049281135.1 Mycobacterium sp.
ACCCAGGCCAGTTGCGCGCCGGTGCTGTCGGCCAGCCGGGCCGCCGCGGACAATCCTCCGGGGGAGTTCGCGAGCCGTTCACCGACGATGATGACGGCCCCCGCCTTCGACAGCAGCCCAGCCAGCTCGCCGCCGGCCAGTCCGTCCAGCGCAGCGGCCTCGCCACCGGGCGCGGTCGCGATCAGCGTGCCGTGCATCTTCTGTAAACCGTTGCTGGCGAACGGCGCAACTGCGTGGACCGGCAGCCCGTGCTTACGTGCGGCCTTGCGCAGCCGCAGATACACGATCGGCGACTCTTCCTCGGGCTCGAAGCCGGCCAGCAGCACCACCGGAGCCGACTCCAGATCCGAGTAGCTGGTGGTGAGCAGCTTGCCCGCGACCCGGGCCGCCAGGAACTGCGTCTCTTCGTCGGAGTGCGGGCGGGCGCGGAAGTCGATGTCGTTGGTGCCCAACACGATCCGGGCGAACTTGGAGTAGGCGTAGGCGTCTTCGACGGTCAGCCGGCCACCCGGCAGCACACCGGCGCCGCCGGCCGCGGTGGTGAGCCCTTCGATCGCCGCGGCCACCGCATGCGGCCAGGACGCTGGCTCCAGTGCACCGTCGGCGCCGCGGACCAGCGGAGTGGTGATCCGGTCACCCTGCGTGGCGTAGGTGAACGCCCAGCGGCCCTTGTCGCAGTTCCACTCTTCGTTGACCTCGGGTTCGTCGCCGGCCAGTCGGCGTAGCACCTTGCCGCGACGGTGGTCGGTGCGCTGTGCGCATCCCGACGCGCAGTGCTCGCACACGCTCGGGCTGGAAACCAGGTCGAACGGGCGGGCCCGGAAGCGGTAGGCGGTGCCGGTCAGCGCGCCGACCGGGCAGATCTGTACCGCGTTGCCGGAGAAGTACGACTCGAATGGCTCGTTGGCATAGATGCCGACCTGCTGTAGCGCGCCACGCTCGAGCATCTCGATGAACGGGTCACCGGCGATCTGGTCGGAGAACCGCGTGCAGCGCGCACACAGGATGCAGCGCTCGCGGTCCAGCAAGACCTGCGACGAGATGTTGATCGGCTTGGTGAACGTGCGCTTGACGTCCTCGAAGCGGGAATCGGGGCGGCCGTTGGACATTGCCTGGTTCTGCAATGGGCACTCGCCGCCCTTGTCGCACATCGGGCAGTCCAGCGGGTGGTTGATCAGTAACAGCTCCATCACGCCGTGCTGCGCCTTGTCGGCGACCTCCGAGCTGAATTGCGTGCGCACCACCATGTCGTCGGCGACGGGAATCGTGCACGACGCCATCGGCTTGCGCTGGCCCTCGATCTCGACGATGCATTGCCGGCACGCGCCGACCGGGTCCAGCAGTGGGTGGTCGCAGAACCGGGGGATCTGCACACCGATCAATTCGGCGGCCCGGATCACCAAAGTTCCCTTGGGAACGCTGACTTCGGTGCCGTCGATGGTCAGCGTCACCAACTCGGGCTCGGCGACCTTCTTTCCGGTGTCGGCCGTTTGGGTCATGAGGCTCCGTTCGTCGCGAGCATGGACAGCTTGGGGTCGAACGGACAACCGCCGCCCTCGATGTGCGCGACGTATTCGTCGCGGAAGAATTGGATCGACGACGCAACCGGGCTTGCCGCACCATCGCCCAAGGCGCAGAACGACTTACCAAGAATCGCGTCGGAGA
>NZ_JBAPRN010000066.1:0-11937 GCF_049281135.1 Mycobacterium sp.
GTTTGAGGCCGGCCTGTACACCAGAACCGACGACCGCGGCGACCCGGCGATCGTCATCGCACCGCCGCTGATCAGCGGCCCCGCCGAGTTCGAAACCATCGAAAGCATTTTGCGCGGCGTGCTGAAGGAAATGTGATGGCCAAACCCAGCATTGACCCGATCCGGTGGCAACCGCCGCCGTCGCGGCCCTTACCCGCACCGGATGTCGCCGCGGAGCTGCACGTGGTCGCGGTGCCCGGCACCGCACCCGAGGACGTCGTCGCAGATGCCGACGGCAACATCTGGACCGGCGTCGAAGATGGCCGCATCGTCCGGATCAGCCCCGACGGCGGTTCCGTGCAGGTGGTCGCCGACACCGGCGGGCGACCGCTGGGCCTGGCCGTCGCCCGTGACGGCCGCTTGCTGATCTGCGACAGCCACTGCGGCCTGCTGCGGTACGACCCGGCGACCGGGGCGATCGAAACGTTGGTCGCCGAGGTGGCCGGCCGGAAACTGACCTTCTGCTCGAACGTCGTCGAATCATCGGATGGCACAATCTTTTTCACCGAGTCGACCTGCCGGTTCCACTATGAGCATTACAAGGGCTCGGTGATCGAGGGACGCCCGACCGGCTCGTTGTTTCGGCGGGATCCCGACGGCACGGTCAGCGAGCTGGCTTCCGGTCTGTACTTCGCCAACGGCGTGACACTGACCGCCGACGAGTCGGCGGTGGTCTACGCCGAGACCACCGCCTGCCGGTTGTCCAAGTACTGGCTGACCGGTGACCGGGCCGGCACGATCACCCCATTGGTCACCGCGCTGCCCGGCTATCCCGACAACATCTCGACCGGTCTGGACGGACGGATCTGGGTGGCACTGGTGTCCGACCGCAACCCGCTCAACGAATGGCTGGGCCCACGCGCGCCGATCATCCGCAGCCTGATGTGGCGGCTGCTGCCCTACCGCTGGCTGCCCAACCCGAAGTCGACGGTCTGGGTGGCCGCCTTCGACCCGGACGACGGGCATGTGGTGAGCCAGCTTCGCACCCAGCACGCGAACTTCGGCCTGGCGACCGGCGTGGTGGAAATCCCCGGCCGGCTGTGGCTTGGCCGCATCGGCGGCACCGGTGTCGGTTACCTGCCCATTGTCAACTAGTTAGTGCAACATCCGTAACACCAGTCACAGCGCGGCTCCGCGGAATCGGGCCGCTGATCGCCTACTCTGCACACACGATGGCACTCTTGCGAACTGCGTCATGCCTGGCAGCGGCTGGTTTCATGCTGACCGGGCCCGCGCTGCTCGGCATGCCCGCCGCGTTCGCCCAGCCGGGCGTCGTGCACGACCTGTGCCCGTTCAAGGTGGCGACACCGCCTGCGGTGGACTCCTCGGAAGTCCCGCAGGCCGGCGACCCGCCGCTGCCGCTGCCCGTGCCGCCCTCGCCGATCGGCGGTAACTCCCTAGGCGGCTGCGGTGTGGTCACGGCGGCAAACACTCCCCCGGTGCCGGGCGACGTCTCCGCCGATGCCTGGGTGGTGGCCGACCTGGACAGCGGCGCCATAGTCGCCGCCCGCGACCCACACGGTCGCCACCGCCCGGCCAGCGTGATCAAGGTGCTCGTCGCGATGGCATCGCTGCGCGAGCTCAACCTCAACAAGACCGTCGACGGCACGCCTGACGATGCCGCCGCGGAGGGCACCAAGGTCGGCGTTGCCCCGGGTGGCACCTACACCGTCGACCAGTTGCTGCACGGGCTGCTGATGCACTCCGGCAACGACGCCGCACACTCGCTGGCGATGCAATTGGGCGGCATGCCGGCGGCACTGGACAAGATCAACGCGCTGGCCGCCAAACTCGGAGGCCGCGACACCCGCGCCGTCACGCCATCGGGGCTCGATGGGCCCGGGATGAGCACCTCGGCGTACGACATCGGGTTGTTCTACCGATACGCCTGGGAGAACTCGACTTTCGCCGACATCGTGCACACCCAGAAGTTCGACTTCCCCGGCCACGCCGACAGCCCGGGCTACGAACTGGAAAACGACAACCAGCTGCTCTACCACTACCCAGGCGCGCTCGGCGGCAAGACCGGCTACACCGACGACGCCGGACAGACGTTTGTCGGCGCCGCGAACCGGGACGGGCGCCGGCTGATGGCGGTCTTGCTGCACGGCACCCGTCAGCCGATCGCGCCGTGGCAGCAAGCGGCTCATTTGCTGGACTACGGCTTTGCGACCGCGCCGGGAACGCGGGTGGGAACGCTGATCGAACCCGATCCGTCGCTGACCGCCCCGAACCCTGCGGCGAACGGCGACAACGCCGCCGGGCCCGCCTCGAATACCGCCGCGCTGATCCCCGCCGCGGACGCTTTGCCGGTTAGGGTCGGTGTCGCGGTCATCGGTACGGTCGTCGTGTTCGGCTTGATTATGGTGGCCCGCTCGACGAACCGACGGCCGCAGCACTAGGCGGCGACCACGGTCCGGGCGGCTACCCGGAGGGGAGATTGTGAGCCGCATCGGCGAGTCACTTCGGGCACGACGGCGATTGCTGATCGGGGTCACGGCGGCGACGCTCGGCATCATCTGCGGCTATGACCTCTCCAACATCGCCGGCGCGCTGCTGTTCATCACCAACGACTTCAACTTGACCATCCGCAAGCAGGAACTGCTGACGACGATGGTGGTGATCGGCGAGATCTGCGGCGCGCTGAGCGGCGGATTCCTGGCCAACGCGATCGGCCGTAAGCGCTCGATGATGCTGGTGGCAGGCGGTTATGCGGTTTTTTCGCTGCTGGGCGCCGCTGCGGCGTCGATGCCGTGGCTGATGGCGGCCCGCATGTTGCTCGGCATGACCATCGGGTTGTCGGCCACCGTGACCCCGGTGTTCATCGCTGAGTCGGCGCCGGCCCGATTGCGCGGAGCGATGCTGGTCACCTACCAGGTGGCGACCATTCTCGGCATCATCAGCGGCTACTTGTCGGCATACATGCTGGCGGAATCGGGTAGCTGGCGCTGGATGCTCGGGCTGGCGTCGGTGCCTGCCCTGTTGGTGCTGCCGCTGTTGGCCTCCACGCCCGACACCGCGCGTTGGTACCTGTTCAAGAACCGAGTCGACGACGCCCGCCGATCGTTGCAGCGGATCGAGCCGAACAGCGACGTCGACAAGGAAATCGCCGAGATCTCTGAGGCGATGCGCGAAGAGCGGGGCGGATCGATCCTCGAGATGCTGCGCATGCCTTATCTGCGCGCCACGCTGTTCGTCGTCGGACTCGGTTTCTTCGCCGAGCTGAGTGGCATCAACGGGATCATCTACTACAGCCCGCTGTTGTTCCAGGCCATGGGTTTTCAGGGCAATTTCGCCCTGCTGGTGTTGCCCGCGGTGATGGAGCTGGCATCGCTGGTCGCCGTGCTGACCTCGCTGGTCCTCGTGGACCGGGTCGGCCGCCGTCCCATCCTGCTGTGCGGCATCGCAACGATGATTGTCGGCGATGGGGTGCTGATCGCCGTGTTCGCGGCGAAATCCAGTGCGGTCTCAGGCTTCGGATACGCCGGGCTGTTGATGTTCACCATGGGCTTCACCTTCGGGTTCGGGGCGCTGGTCTGGGTTTACGCCGGGGAGAGTTTCCCGGCACACCTGCGGTCACTGGGCTCCAGCGCGATGCTTACCGCTAACCTGACGGCCAACGCGCTGATCGAGTCCGTCTTTTTGACGATGCTGAACAGCCTGGGCGGCGCCGGGATGTTCACTGTCTTCGCCATGATCGCCACCGTGGGATTCTTCCTGGTCTACCGGTTCGCCCCGGAAACCAAAGGACGACAACTCGAAGACATCCGCCACTTCTGGGAGAACAACGGCCGCTGGCCTGACGAAACCACGAGTGCGGCAACGGATGTACCGGCATGTCGCTGATCGCCGCGGGCACCGTCGTACTCGAGCGAGGCGTCTGCGACCCAGGCTGGGTCGAAACCTCAGGCGACCAGATCGTGGGCTGCGGTGCGGGCGCACCGCCGCATCGCGCCGATGTCGACCTGCCCGATGCGGTGATCGTCCCCGGCTTCGTCGACATCCACGTCCACGGCGGCGGCGGCGCGACGTACACCGGCGGCGAGGCCGCAGAGATTCAGCGAGCGGCCGACTTTCACCGCGAGCACGGTACGACCACCACGCTGGCAAGCCTGGTCACCACGTCGTCGGCCGATCTGCTGACCGCCGCGCGGGTGCTTGCCGAGTCGACTCGCGAGGGCACCGTCGCCGGTATCCACCTGGAGGGGCCGTGGCTGAGCGCGGCGCACTGCGGCGCCCACGACCACACCCAGCTGCGCGACCCGACGCCGGCGGAAATCGACGGGTTGCTGGCTGCGGGCGATGGCGCAATCCGGATGGTGACTCTGGCACCCGAGCGACCCGGCAGCGAGGACGCGATCTCCCGCCTGGTTGATGCCGGAGTGGTTGTGGCCCTGGGGCATACCGATGCCTCCTACGAGCAGACCTGCCACGCTATCGAGCTGGGGGCCACGGTCGGCACCCACCTCTTCAACGCGATGCGGTCAGTGCATCACCGCGAGCCGGGGCCGGCACTTGCGCTGCTGCAGGATCCGCGGGTGACGGTCGAACTGATCGCGGACGGTGTTCATATCCACCCCGCGATGGTGAACGCGACGATCGCGGCGGCCGGGGCCGACCGGGTCGCGTTGGTGACCGACGCGACAGCCGCGGCGGGGATCGGCGACGGCGAATTTCAGCTCGGCACGGTAGCGGTCGACGTTGTGCACGGGGTGGCCCGCGTGCGTGGCACCTCCACCATCGCGGGAAGCACCGCCACGATGGATCAGCTTTTCGGCGCGGTCGCCGGCCACGGCTCAGACCGGGACACCGCGCTTGCCGCCGCGGTCCGCATGACGTCGACGACCCCGGCCCGGACACTCGGCATCGATGGCGCCGGAAGTCTTCGGGTCGGTGCCGAGGCCAATCTTGTTGCGCTGGAACCTGATTATCGGGTCAGCGCCGTCATGGCACGCGGCAGCTGGGTAACCGGCCGATAGGATTTGCTACCGTCGAGCGGGTCAGCAACTGACACCGGACGAGGCGCACCGTACCCGGCCAGCGACAAGACGGCGCGAGGAGAGGTGCGCGATGGCCTGGCTGGTATTGGTGGCGTCCGGGGCTCTCGAGGCGGTGTGGGCGACCGCGATGGATCGATCCGACGGCTTTTCCCGGCTGCTTCCGTCGCTGATTTTCGCTGTGTCGCTGCTGTTCTCGATGGCGGGGTTGGCATTCGCGATGCGCAGCCTGCCGACCGGAACCAGCTACGCGGTCTGGGTCGGCGTCGGGGCGGTGCTCACTGTCGGTTACGCGATGCTGACCGGCGACGAGACGGCGTCGCCGGTCAAGGTGTTGCTGATCGCCGGTGTGGTCGGCTGCATCGCGGGCCTGAAGGTCGTGAGCTAGGTGTTCTTGGTGGGCGGCGCCGCCTCCTCCTCAGCCCGGCCGAACAACAATGGATAGGCGATACCGGCGATCGCCCCGCCGACCAGAGGTGCAAGCCAGAACACCCACAGCTGCGCAGGAGCACCGTCGCCGTTGAAGAACGCCACAGCGGTCGATCGGGCTGGGTTGACCGACGTGTTGGAGATCGGAATGGCCACTAGGTGGATGATCGTCAGGGTCAAGCCGATAGCCAAGCCCGCGAAGCCTTTCGGCGCCCGCGCGTCGGTCGAGCCGAGGATGACGAACAGGAAGACGGCCGTCAAGACGATCTCGGCCAGGATGACGGCACCCAGTGAGTAGCCCGTGGGTGAATGGACGCCATAACCGTTGGCCGCCAGGTGCCCCGTCGCGATGAAGCCGGGCTTGCCGAACGCGATGAAGTACACCACCAGCGCGCCGAGCAGACCGCCGATCACCTGCGCGATCCAATATCCCGGCAGGACTTTCCATTCCACACGGCGAGCCAATGCCGCACCCAGCGTGACCGCTGGGTTGAAATGCCCACCGGAGATCGTCCCGAACGCGTACACGCCGGTCAGCACGGTCAGACCGAACGCGAGCGCGACACCGAGATAACCGATACCGAGCGAGAACAGATCCGACTGGGCCTTCAGCGAAAAGACCGCAGCGCCAACGCCGCCGAGCACCAGCCAAAAGGTGCCGAGAGTCTCCGCGGCCAGTTTGTGGAAGAGATTTGGAGCTGACATCGCCTACCCGCCTTTGCGTAGCGCAATATATTCCTGCTCCAGAGAATGACACGTCTCGGGACTGACGCGTCCTGCCGTGGCCGAATTGTTTCGCGAAAGAAACACCCGCGACGTTGAAGCCGCCGCTGAGGCTATTCTTTGTTACGCCGATTGAGTCGGGAAAGACCCAGTGCCCCAACTGCGCCCACCACGGCGGCGGTGACCAGCTCTCGGGTCTTGAAACCCTCGGTCACCTGCACGCGCGGCGTGATGGTGATGGGCTCGGGCGGCTCCGCCGGCGGCGCGTGCGGGCTGTCCGTCGACGTCGCCGCCCATGCGGTGGCGAAGAGCAATAGCCGTGCCGTCACGTACGCGAACACCATCAGACCCAGCACAGGCCCGAATGTGGCACCAGCCGGGCTGTGCAGCACCGACTTCAGATAGATGGTTCCGGCCATCTTGAACAGTTCGAAGCCGATCGCCGCGAGCAGTGCGGCCCGGATTGAACTGACGAAAGGGACCGGATACCTCGGCAACCGGGCGATCATCCAGCCGAACACCAACCACGACAACAGGAATGACACCAACACCGAGGCCGCGCGAAAGATCGCGTCCAGCCCCGGCAGATCATGAACACCCAGCAGATGCAGCAGACGGGCCATCGGCGCCGCACCGGCCAGCGCAGTGAGCGCGAGCGTGGCGAAAATAGCCACGAACGACGACACCATCGCAGCAAGATCGGAGAACTTGGTGCGGAAGTATCCGTGCGAACCGTTGCTCTGCTGCCACATCTCGGTCAGCGCAACCCGAAGATTGCTCATCCAGTTCAGGCCGACCCACACCGCCACGCCCAAGCCGATGAAGCCGACCGATGCCCGAGCGTCGATCGCCGAATTCATCAGATCGAGCACCTGCTGACCCAGCGCGCCGGGCACCGCCGCCCTGACCTTGTTGTCGATAGTGTTCAGCACGTCGGGCCGCCGCGACAGCAGGAAGCCGGCGACGCTGAAACCGACCATCAGCAAAGGGAACAGCGCGAAGATCGTGTAGTACGTCAGCCCGGCCGCATAAAAGTTGCCCTGACGTTCGTCGTACCAGTCGTTGGCCCGCATCGCGTGGTCGAACCAGCGGTACCGCGCCCGCAGCCGATCGAGGATTCCTGGCTTGGCCGGCTCGCTCACGACAACCCGCTAAGGACGTCTCGGTAGGAACCCGAGCCGGTCATAAACCCGGTCAACCGTTTTCGCGGCCACAGCATCGGCCCGCGCGGCGCCGTTGGTCAGCACTTCCTCCAGTTCTGTTGGATCTGAGAGCAATTCGTCGACCCGAGTCTTGATCGGCGTCACGAATTCCACCACAGCTTCTGCGGTGTCCCTCTTCAGATCGCCGTAGCCGCGTCCTGCATATCCTCCGACCAGCGCGTCGATGTCGACGCCGGTGACGGCGGACTGAATGCTCAACAGGTTCGACACGCCGGCTTTGGCGTCCGGATCGAAGCGGATCTCGCGTTCGCTGTCGGTGACCGCCGACCGAATCTTCTTGGCCGACACCGCGGGAGCATCGAGCAGGCTGATCAGGCCGGCGTCGGTGGCTGCCGACTTGCTCATCTTCGACGACGGATCCTGCAAGTCGTAGATCTTCGCGGTGGCCTTGGGAATCAGGACCTCGGGGACCACGAACGTGTCCGGGTAGCGGGCATTGAACCGTTGCGCGACATCGCGCGCCAACTCCAGATGCTGGCGCTGGTCTTCACCCACCGGCACCAATTCGGCGTCGTAGGCCAGCACGTCGGCGGCCTGCAGCACGGGATAGGTGAACAGACCCACCGTGGTCGCATCACTACCCTGACGTGACGACTTGTCTTTGAACTGCGTCATCCGCGAGGCCTGGCCGAAACCGGTGAAGCAGCCCAGCACCCAGGCCAGCTGAGTGTGTGCGGGCACGTGGCTCTGCACGAATATCGTGCTGCGGCCGGGGTCGATACCCAGCGCCAGATACTGCGCCGCGGTCACCAGGGTGCGACGGCGCAATACGGTGGGATCCTGCGGGACGGTGATGGCGTGCAGGTCGACGACGCAGAAGAAGGCGTCGTGGTCGTCCTGCAACTGAGCCCACTGGGTCACAGCGCCCAACGCATTTCCGAGATGAAGCGAGTCGGAGGTCGGCTGCACGCCGGAGAAAACCCGGCGGGATCCAGTAGCTGTACTCATGATGACCCGATCTTTTCACGCGGACGCCAGGGCTCCTTGCGGTACCGGTGGTATCACCTTAATGTCGGCACGGTGACTTCTCGCGCGCCCATCCATCTCGGCTCAGGCGAACCGGTGCTGTTGCTGCATCCCTTTCTCATCTCGCAACTGGTGTGGGACAAAGTGGCACCGCAGCTGGCCGATACCGGCCGCTACGAGGTGTTCGCTCCAACGATGGCCGGCCACCACGGCGGCCCGCGCGCCGGCACGTGGTTCCTGAGCTCGTCACTGTTGGCCGACCACGTCGAGCGGCAGCTGGACGAGCTGGGCTGGGATACCTGCCACATCGTCGGAAACTCCCTGGGCGGCTGGGTGGCCTTCGAGCTGGAACGTCGCGGCCGGGCACGCACAGTCACCGGCATCGCGCCGGCCGGCGGCTGGACCCGCTGGGCCCCGACCAAATTCGAGGTGATCGCCAAGTTCGTCAGCGGGCTGCCGTTCTTGGCACTGGCCCGCTTGGCGGGGCCGCGCGCGTTGCGGCTGCCTTTCAGCCGTCAGCTCGCCACGCTGCCGATCAGCGCATCACCGGACGGGGTCAGTGAAAGCGAACTCGAGGCCATCGCCGAGGACGCGGCGCACTGCCCCGCCTACTTCCAACTGATGGGCAAGGCGCTGCTGGGGCCCGGACTGGTGGAGTTGGCGCACACCGCGGTCCCCGCGCACCTGGTGATCTGCGGAAAGGACCGAGTGTTCCCCGCACCGCGGTCGCTCCGGTACTACCAGGCCCAACTTCCCGCTGGAACGCGAGTGACCGAACTCGACGGCGTCGGACACATTCCGATGTTCGAGGCACCGGAACGGGTGACCGAGGTCATCAGTGCCTTCCTTGACGCGCACAGCACGCCGCTGCGCGCTGTCGAGGACCCGCCCGCCAGCTAGGGTTCAGCCGGTCGCGGACACCACATGTGGACGCGCAGCCGGTGCGGCCCACCGGGCTAACGCGCCAAGCCATTCCGAGCAGTTGGCCGAGTCGCCGGTCCACGCGATGTAGCCGTCGGGCCGCACCAGCACAGCGGGTCCGGGGTCGGCCCGCTCCGCTTGGTGCAGGTCGGTGACGCCGACCGCCGGCCTGCCGCGCTCGCGAATGAGCACGAACCCCGGCTCGCGCTGCAGCTCGGTCAGCCGGTCGTGGATCAGCGGAATCTGCGTGGCCCGAGTACCCACGAGGGCGCTTTCGCCTGCCCGATGGGCGTAGCGCAGCGTCGTGCCGGCGAAGCTGCCGGCCACCGCGTCACGCACCCGTGGAATACGAAGAATTCTGGGCACCAACAGGTTTCGTATGCCGCGTGCGATCCTCGGACGAAGAGTGACGCCGCGCGCCATCATCCCGGACTGCAACAGGACCCGCTTGCCGATCGGATGGCGCTCGTCGTGATAGCTGTCCAGTACCGCGTCGTCGGCGCCGGCGAGGGCCGCGTCGATTTTCCACGCCAGGTTCGCGGCGTCCTGGATGCCGGTGTTCATACCCTGACCCCCCATCGGTGAGTGCACGTGCGCAGCATCGCCGGCCAGGAACACCCGGCCGTGCCGATACTGCTCGACTTGCCGTTCATCACAATGGAATCGGGACTTCCAGCCGACCTCGAGCAAACCGAGATCGGCCTTCATCGCCCGTGCGAGAACCCGTGCGACTTCATCGGAATCCACCGGCTCGCTGTCGGGCACCTGGTGCTTGCGATCCCACACCATCGCGCGATACCACCAACCGTCCCCCTCGCGACGGCTGTACGGTGCCAGGAACGCGAACTCGTTGGGCGTGCTGCCCAGCGTCAGCCCGCCGCCGGTCGGCCCGTGGGCCAACTTGACGTCGGCGAGCACGATCGACGACAAGATCGTCTTGCCGGGGAAATCCACCCCCAGCAATCCGCGGACCGTGCTGTGCGCCCCATCGGCCCCGATCAAATACTGTGCCCGCCAACGAGTCTGCGGGCCGCCATCGTACGGCCCGGTAGTCACCGATACCTGGTCGGCGTCCTGTTCGAGGCCGACGACTTCGAGGCCGCGCCGGATCACCGCGCCCTGCGCGGCGGCGTATGCACCCAGGGCCTGGTCGACATTGGTCTGCGGGGTGATCATCGCGAACCGGTAAGGCGAGTCGAGGTGCGACAGGTCGATGCGGGCACCGCCGAAAATCGTTACACCGGAGGCCTTATGCGAACGCGCCAGCAGATCGTCGGCGATTCCACGTACATCCAGCACCTCCAGCGTGCGCGCCATCGTGGCGAACGCGCGACTGGACGGGTTGATCGCCGGCCGGCGCTCCAAGACCGTGACCGACCGGCCCGCTCGTGCGAGGTCACCGGCGGCGATGAGCCCGGTCGGGCCCGCGCCGACGACCAGGACATCGACGACGTGTGTGGTCATCACGCCACCGCCCCGGGGTTCGGGTACCAGCGACGGATGTCGTCCGGGGTGGCAACGGGCCCACGGTTGAACACGAAGCGGCAACCGGGCTGGGCAACGTGCGCGGCGTTGACGATCATCTCGAACAGCAGCGTGTTGGCGGCCAGCAGTCGCACGCCGGCGCCGATCAGCACCGCGTCGTAGCGCTTGGCCGCCAGCCACTGGCCGGCCTTGTCGGCGCCGGCCGCACCGAAGTCGATCAGGCAGTTGTCGACGTCATAGCCGCCCGCGCGCAGGCTTGCCACGTTCTCCTCGTTGGCGGCGCGCAGCTTTTCCTTCGACAACCCGGGAAACTGCGCGAAGTCAGCCGCGGAGTAATCGATGACGTCCGGGTCGAGCCCGATCTGGATGGCGGTGACGGTCATGAGCGTGACCTCTCGTTGGGGCCTTTCGGTAAAGGCATATCAACAACTGTTGAACTTGAAACTAGGCGGTTGCTCCAACCATGTCAACAGTTGTTGAATACAATGCCGGGATGCCCCCTAAAACGCGTGATGGACGCGATGGTCAGGCCACCCGGGCAGCGATCCTGGACATTGCACGATCGCAGTTCGGCAGCCGCGGCTTCGAGCGCACGACCATCCGCTCGGTCGCCTCGGCAGCCAACGTCGACCCTGCGCTGGTCATGCACTACTTCGGCAACAAGGCCGCGCTCTTCGCCGCGGCCTCGCAATTCGAGATCAACTTTCCGGATCTCACGGGCATTGCACCGGATCGGTTGGCCGACGTCCTGCTGCCGGTGTTCGTCGAGGCGTGGGGCCCACAGGGTCCACTCCTTCCGCTGTTGCGGGCGGCTGCGACCAACCGGGCTGCCGCGGACGCTCTGCTCACGGTTTTCGTCGGCCAGGTGGCTCCCGCGCTGGCCACCGTCACGCCTGACCGCGCGCCCGAGCGGGCCTCCCTGGTCGGCTCCCAATTACTCGGCGTGGCCGTGGCCCGCTACATCCTCGGCGTGCCGCCCTTGACGGCCATGTCGGACGCACAACTCGTCGAGTGGCTGCGGCCGGTCATCGCGCGCTACCTGACCGACCCGGCACCCTGACGCTGCTCGACGATTGTCAGCGCTCGCTCGGCCCAGCGGACGTTTTCTTCCTCGTAGGAAATCCCGCGCATCAGGGTCAGGTACGGCCCTATCC
>NZ_JBAPRN010000067.1:0-5953 GCF_049281135.1 Mycobacterium sp.
CGAGAAAATGATCGGCCAGATGATTCCCCAGGCCCTGCCATTGATCACCGATCCGAAGGTGGCAGAAGAAGCGCAAGCGTTTGTCCGGCAAGAGGGTCAGCATTCGATGGCTCACCGCCAACACGCGAAGGGATTGATCAAAAGCTACCCGGCGCTCAAAGAGACCCTCGATGAGGTGATCGCGGCGTTCGACGATCTGACTGCCAACACGCCGCTGGAATACCGGCTCGCGTACACCGCTGATCTTGAGGCGACGTTCACGCCAGCGTTCAAGCTGATGCTCGATCATGACGACACGCTGTTCGCTGCCGGGGACGATCGGGTGGCATCACTGTTTTTGTGGCACTTCGTCGAGGAAGTCGAGCACCGCAGCTCGGCGTTAATCATCTATAACTCGGTCATCGATGACCCGTGGTATCGAATGCGGGTGGCGCCGTCGATCTTCAAACACGTCTGGTCGGTCCTACGGATAGCCTGCGAAGGGTTCAACAAGCACGTACCGGTCGAGCAGCGCAACATCGACACGCTGTCGATGTTCGGCATGCAACGCCGGAGAAAGGCGCTGATGCAGAGGCTGCCGTTCTTCGATGCGCCGTACGAAGGCCCGCTCGAAAACGCTTTCAAGCATCTGCCGCTGCGCAAGCAGCTCGTCGCCATGTCCGGCATCGTGCGCAGCCAGATTCCCGGTCACAACCCCGCACACGAGAAACTGCCCGTCTTAGCCGAAGAATGGTTCAGGCGTTATGACGCTGGCTACGACGTCACTCACTGGTATACCGCAGCCGACAAACAGAACGTGTGAGGATTGCTATGTCCGACCCGTGTACACCGACGTTCGTCGACCTTGCTGCAAGACTTGGCTTTTCGTGTCAGACCGCGGGTGGTCTCGTCGAGTTCCGCAATCCATTCGGGTTGCAAAACTGGACTCTGCCGGTGCTGGAAGTCACGGTGATCGCCGGAGCGTTGCTGGCGCTGGTCTATGCGATCGTGCGGCTGCGTCGTCACCACGATCCGACAAACCTGGTGCTGTGGTTCGGGGCGATCGCGTACCTTCTCATAATTGAACCGCCCCTGTACTTCCCAGCTGAGTTCGGGATCAGCGGCCACGTCGACACGATGTTTGCCCACAACGTATTCACCGTCGACTTCCTGTGGGGCCGGCTGCCCCTCTACATCGTCGCCGTCTACCCGATGATGGCCACCGTGGCCTACGAGATCGTCCGTATGCTCGGGGCTTTCCGGCACTATGGCGTGTTGATCGGCGCGGTCTGCGTCGGCTTTGTCCACCATGCGTTCTACGAGATCTTCGACCAACTTGGGCCACAACTGCGGTGGTGGGAATGGACTCTGGACAATCCGATGAACAAGCCGTTCTTCGATTCGGTGCCCCTCCCAAGTGTCGTGGTGTTCGCCGCGCTGTGGCCGATGTCGCTGGCGTTTTTCGTCCAGCTTTTCGTCGGCCGTCAAGTCGAGGACGGCAGAACATTTTCCGGGTCGCAGCTGCTGTGGCGCATCATCACTGTCGGTGTCCTGGCGTCCATCGGCACTGCGGTGCTACCGCTGCCCGCCACGATCGCGGGGGCGCTATCGCACAGCACGATCGTGGTCGGGATCATCTACAGCGCTGAACTGGCCGTGTTCGCCGTCATCGCCACCGTGGTCCTGATCAACCAATGGCGCCGGTCGCGCCGCGACGACGACTCAGAGGCTGTACGCTATTCCAACCCAGCCATCCTCGGCTACGCCACCGCCTACCTCGCGGTCATGAGCATTCTGTGGGCGATGTCGCTACCGGCGTACTTCCGGGCCGTCAACGGCCTCACACCAAACGGCGATCCCACCGGCAGCCTCTGGTACACGATCGGATGCCTCCTCGTTGCCGGCCTGTGCATCGCTGCCGCCGGAACCGCCGTAACACGCCGATCGCACCCACGTGGCGCGCTGTCGTCTATGCGGACACAGACCCCGTCCCTTCCCGTGAAGCCTTGATAGATAGTGAAAGTCGATGCCGTCCTGGTTATGGGTGTCGACCGGAAGGTGGAGGAGCTAACGTGGCCGACGAATCGCAGGCGGACGAACCGCAATTGAAGGTGGAGCGCGACGGCGACGTCGTCGTGCTCACAATGAACAACCCGCGTCGCAAGAACGCGCTGACGCCGGCGATGATCACTTTGATGGCGCAGGCCTGGGACGAGATCGACGCCGACGACGGCATCCGCGTCGCCATCCTCACGGGCGAGGGATCGTCCTATTGTGTCGGGGGCGACCTCGCCGACGGGTGGATGGTCCGGGGAGCCAAGGGCGGCAAGGGCTCTGCGCTGGTTCCGGAGGGCAAAACCGTTGGCGGCATCATCAGTGAGGGTCTGCTGCTGAGCCGTTCGCTGGCCAAGCCTCTGATTGCCGCCGTCAACGGGCCATGTTTGGGCGGCGGCTGTGAAATGTTGCAGCAGACCGACATCCGAATCGCTGAAGAGCACGCGGTTTTCGGCCTGCCCGAGGCCAAGCTGGGGTTGATCGCCGGAGCGGGTTCGACCGTGCGGCTCAAGCGGCAGATCCCCTACACCAAGGCGATGGAGATGATTCTGACCGGCGAACCGCTCACGGCCGCCGAGGCCTACCACTTCGGCTTGGTGGGGCATGTGGTGCCGACCGGCCAGTCGTTGGACAAGGCACGTCAACTCGCTGCCCGCGTTGCGGCCAACGGCCCGCTGGCGATCCGCAACGCCAAGGCCTCGGTGATCAACAGCGGGTGGATTGACGAGGAGGAAGCCCGCCGGATCGAGCAGCGCTTAGTCGTCGAGGTGATGCGTTCCCAGGACGCCAAGGAAGGGTTGGCCGCCTTCGCGGCTAAGCGCCAACCCCGTTTCACCGGTAAGTAAGCGCGCGTCGGTGGTCGAAGGATGCGATCCCTGGGTTCTTCGATGAATTTCTCTGTAAAAGCGTCAGGCACGACTACGCAACGGATCCTGGATGCTGCGCGGCAGAGCGACACCGAGAGTTGCCGGGAGATCGACACCAGCTAGCGATGGATCACTGAGCATGCGCGAAGAGCAATTGTCAAGACTTGTGGATGAGGGTGGTGTCGACGTGGATTGCCGTCATGCGTCCAACAGTGACGCAACGGGTGGGACCGGCGCCGCACTGGGGGGTGATGCGCTGAGGTCAGCGGTGGCGGATGCGCCGGCTGCGGCGAGTTGCCAGCGTCGGGGAGGCTGGCTGTGGTGGCGGTGGAACGCGGTGGTAAACGCATACACAGAGCCGTAGCCGACTTGGGAGGCGATCTGCTCCAGGGTTGCGTCGGAGGTGAGCAGCATGTCGCGGGCCAGCGTCATGCGCCATTCGCTGAGGTACCTCATGGGTGTTTGTCCGAGCACCTGCTGGAACGTGCGGGCAAAGGTGGCGCGAGACATGTGGGCGAGCTTGGCGAGTTCTTCGACAGTCCACGTTCTTTCGGGCTCAGCGTGGATGGCGTGCAGAGCCGGCGCCAGACGGGGATCCGCCGCCGCGCGGAACCACGCCGGTGGGGCCGGGCTGCGGCCCAGTCCGGCTCGAAGTCCGAATACCACAAGCACGTCGAGCAGCCGGTCGAGCACCGTCTGCCTTCCGGGCTGTTTGTGCAACATCTCCCGCGACAACAACGCGACCACGGCGTGGATGGGATCATCGATGCTTGCCGGCAGCGAAAGCACCGGCGGAAGTGCATCGACCAAGCCCTGCCCGATGTCGCCGGTGAAGCGATAGGCGCCGCACAGAAACACCGAGACGCGATCCATTGATCCGGTTTCGTCGGCCTCTGGCAGCGAACGAAATTCCTCGTGCAGAACGCACGGCGCACCCGGCTCGTGGGCGATGAAGTGATCCGGGCCACCGCGCACCAAGGCCAGGTCGCCTGGCCGCAGCTCGACGGGGCTGCCGATGCCGTCGACCCAGAGCCACGCGGCGCCCTGCACGACCGCGTGGACGGCCAACTGGATCGCACCTGGTAACCGCAATCCCCACGGGGGCACCGCAGCGGATCGCGCGAAGACGCCGCCCGAGGCGCGGGCACGCACGAGATGCTCTTGGAGTAGATCCACACAATGAGCGTCTTGCACAAATGAATGAGTGTCAAGATCATTGAAACACTCATCTGATGCTATGAGCATGGTGTCATGAACAACATCAACGAACGCCCGGTGTTGGTGCTCGGAGCCACCGGTAAGACCGGCTCACGGGTGGCCGTCAGACTGTCAGACCAGGGGGTGGGCATCCGAACCGCTTCGCGGCATGGCAGTGACGTCCGGTTCGACTGGGACGACCCAACGACCTACGCATCGGCACTCGACGGCGCCAGAGCTGTCTACCTGGTCGCACCGGTCATGCGCATGGACTACGCGGGGGTCGTCTCTGACTTCCTCGATCAGGCCGAGCGAGGCGGGATCGGCCACGTCACCTTCCTCAGCGCCTACGGTATGCAGGACGTCGCGCCCGACGTCGCGATCCGCGCCGTCGAACTCGACCTGCTGTCGCGTTCGGCGCTGACCCACTCAATCATCCGGCCCTCGTGGTTCATGCAGAACTTCAGCGCGACCTTCCTGATGCCCGTCAATGACACGATCGTCGTACCCAACGGCGACGGGGCAGAAGCGTTCGTTGACGTCGACGACATCGCCTCTGTCGCGGCCGCCACCTTGGCTGATCCGGCAACACATGCGGGAGTGGCCTACGCCCCGACCGGCCCCGAAGCGCTGACCATCACGCAGACCGCAGAGATTGTGTCCGCCGCCGTCGGACGCACCATCACCTACAGCGCCATCGATCAGGATGTCTGGATCGACGCCATGGTCGCCGCCGGCGTCCCGCACGACTACACGATGATGCTGCGCCTGCTGACATCCACGGTCGCCTGCGGCAACGGATCACGACCCAACGACGATGTGCTCACCGTTACCGGACGGCCGCCGATCAGCTTCGTCGACTTCGCGGTACAAGCCGCACCCGCTTGGAAATAGTTCCGCCACAACAAGAGTAAGGAAAGCAACGATGAAAAGCTCTATTGCGGACCTGCAAGATTTCGCCGCTCTCGACCCGTTCTTCCGGATCATCGAGCAAGGACTGCAGGGCCTGGTCAATCCAGGACACTTCTTCGACCTGATGGCCGAGGACGTCGTCACCGAATATGTGATCACCGTGCCCGGATACCCGCCACGCGTCGAGGGCCGGCAAGCACTCGCCGAGCTCTACCGCCCATATGGGAACGCGATCAGGCTCGACCACTGCTTCGACCTGGCCGTGTACCACGACCCCGCCAAGGACGTTGCCGTACTCGAGTACGCGTCCGAAGGCCACACCGTCGACGGACACCGTCCCTACGCCAACAAGTTCATTTCCGTGATCACCCTGCGCGACCGGCAGATTGTGCACTGGCGCGACTACCTCAACCCGGTCGCCGTGTTCAATGCACTCGGGTGGCCCGAAAGCTGACGACTGCGGGAGAAATTTGCAAGATTTCATAGATTCGGTCAGTTTCAGGCGACCTCCGATCCGGCGGTTTGAGGTTCGGCCGACGATGGTTCTGCGCGGGTGATGTCGATGGGTCGTTCGAGCAGTTTGCCTTTGTGGAAGATGGCTCCGGCGCGGACCAGGGCGACCAGGTGTGGGGCGTTGACGGCCCGCCACCGTGTCTGTGCTGCGTCGATGAGCTTGTAGGCCATGGCAATTCCCGCGGCTCGGGAGCCGGGGCCCTTGGTGACCTTGGTGCGCAGCCGCACGGTGGCGAACGTCGACTCGATTGGGTTGGTGGTGCGCAGGTGGATCCAGTGCTCGGCCGGGTAGCGGTAGAACTCCAGGAGGACATCGGCGTCCTCGACGATCTTCGCGACCGCCTTCGGGTACTTGGCGTCGTAGTCGATGGCGAAGGCATTGATCGCGACCAGGGCCTTGTCGATGTCCTCGGCGTTGTAGATGTCCTTGA
>NZ_JBAPRN010000068.1:0-35287 GCF_049281135.1 Mycobacterium sp.
CCCAGCGCCCCTGCGACGCTTTGCAGCATCTGCGGCGCCTGCGCGGCGGTGCCGACGAGTTGCTGGCTGATGTCGGGGGTGGGCACCGGCGCCGGGTCGGCATGGGCTGTGCCCATCAAGCCGCCCACGAGCAACGCTGCAGATGAGCCGGCCACCACGGCGGCGGCGCGGAACAAGGTCCGAATAGTTGACATGACTCTCCCTGAATCTCGATGACAAGTCCTCGGCGCCGACGATCCGCCTGATGTAGAAGTGGCTCAAGTGACACGTGTGGCATTTATGCGACCGTTACGGAATCGAGCGGCGGCGGTGACCGAGCGAGCTCCTGACGGGAATCGCGGAGGCTGGTGGGCCCGGCGATAGAGTCGTGCAGATAGACACCACCCCGGCCGCTCCGGCGGCTATCACCAACCGCCGGCGCCTGATCTCAATGGACGCGATCGGGCCGGTGCTTCTGGTCGTCAGCGTTGCCGCGCGGCTGGCCTGGACGTATCTGGCGCCCAACGGGGCCAACTTCGTCGACTTGCACGTCTACGTCGGCGGGGCCGCCATGATCGACCACCCGGGCAGCCTGTATCACTACGTCTACGCCGACCAGACGCCGGATTTCCCGCTGCCGTTCACCTATCCGCCGTTCGCGGCGGTGATCTTCTATCCGCTGCACCTGCTGCCGTTCGGCGTGGTCGCGTTCTGTTGGACAGTCGGGACGATCGCCGCGCTCTATGGCGTCGTCCGGGTCAGCCAGCGACTGTTGGGTGTCGCGGCCGGGGAGGGCCACCGGCTGGCGATGCTCTGGACGGGGATCGCGATCTGGCTCGAACCGCTGCGCAGCACGTTCGACTACGGGCAGATCAACGTCATCCTCGCGCTGGCCACGCTCGCGGCGGTGTTCAGCACCCGATGGTGGTTGTCAGGGTTGTTACTGGGGACCGCCGCGGGGGTGAAGCTGACGCCCGCGATCGGGGGACTGTATTTCGTCGGTGCCCGCCGGTGGGGCACGGCGGTGTTCTCTGGGCTCGTGTTCCTGGCCACCGTCGCGGTGTCAGTGTTGGTCGTCGGCGATCAAACTCGTTACTACTTCACCGATTTGATCTTCAAGACCGACCGGGTTGGACCGATTTGCACGATCTTCAATCAGTCCTGGCGGGGTGGGATCTGCCGGATCATCGGCCACGACGCCGGCTACAGCCCGGTGGTACTGATCGGGATCGCGGTAACCGCAATACTTTCCGTTCTTGCCTGGCGCGCAGTGAGTGCCCGTTCGACCGAACAGCTCGGCCCGTTGCTGATCATCGAACTGTTCGGGCTCCTGCTCTCGCCGATTTCCTGGACGCACCATTGGGTGTGGCTGGTGCCGTTGATGATCTGGTTGTTACACGGCCCGCTCTCCGACCGTCGCGGCGCACGCATTCTTGGCTGGATGTGGCTGGCGCTCACCACCATCGGCGTGCCATGGCTGCTGAGCTTCGCCCAGCCGACCATCTGGCAGAACGGCAGACCGTGGTATCAGGCCTGGGGCGGGCTGGTCTACATCGTCGCGTCGCTGGCGACGCTGGCCTGGATCGCGGCCAGCGGGAGACGGGCGACTACGCGGCAATAATCGCGTCGATGTCGCGCGCCATTGCGACATCCTTGTCGGTGATACCGCCCTCGGAATGCGTTACCAAAGCAAAAGTCACTGTCCGCCAACGGATGTCAATGTCGGGGTGGTGATCTTTTTCCTCGGCGTGTTCAGCTACCCGGCGCACCGCCTCGATGCCGGCGAGAAACTCCGGAAACTTCACCGACCGGCGCAGCGCACCGTCTTTACGTTCCCACCCGTTGAGCTCAGGCAGTGCGGCGTCTACTTGTTCGTTTGTTAACACAGCCATATTTCCGAGCGTACGTGGCTGTGAGTTCGCCCACAGGCGCCGGCGCCGGCCGCGACCCGATAGCGTCACCGGCGATGCCGAACCAGATCGTGGTCGCCGGGGCTCTGATCGCCGACGCGAGGGTGCTCGTGGCGCAGCGCATTCGACCGCCGGAGCTGGCCGGCCGTTGGGAGTTGCCCGGCGGCAAGGTTGCCGCGGGCGAGACCGAACCCGAGGCGCTGGTGCGCGAACTCGCCGAGGAACTCGGCGTCGACGTGCAGGTCGGCCCACGATTGGGCGACGACGTCGTGCTCAACCCGGTGACCACGCTGCGGGCTTATCAAGTCAGCCTGGTCCGTGGAGAGCCGCAACCGCACGACCACTCGGCGTTGCGCTGGGTGCGGGCCGGTGAGCTGCACGACGTCGACTGGGTTCCGGCCGATCGGGGCTTCCTTCCAGCCCTGAACAGCCTGCTGACCGCGGACTGAGCGCGGCCCGCTCGATTTCGCCGCAGGCACTCTGCACTGAAACAATTACCGACGTGGATTTCCGAAACGTCGCCATCGTCGCTCACGTCGATCACGGCAAGACGACACTGGTTGATGCGATGTTGCGGCAGTCCGGCGCATTGACCCATCGCGGCGACGACGCCATCGAGCGCCTCATGGACTCGGGTGACCTGGAGAAGGAAAAGGGCATCACGATCCTGGCGAAGAACACCGCCGTGCACCGAAAGCACGCGGACGGTTCGATGACCGTCATCAACGTCATCGACACGCCTGGCCACGCCGACTTCGGCGGTGAGGTGGAGCGCGGCTTGTCGATGGTCGACGGCGTGCTGCTGCTCGTCGACGCGTCCGAGGGGCCGTTGCCGCAGACCCGCTTCGTGCTGCGCAAGGCGCTGGCCGCGCACCTGCCGGTGATCTTGGTGGTGAACAAGACCGACCGGCCCGACGCTCGGATCGCCGAAGTCGTCGAGGAGAGCCACGACCTGCTGCTCGACGTCGCCTCCGACCTCGACGAGGATGCCCAGGCGGCCGCCGAGAAGGCGCTCGACCTGCCGACGCTCTACGCCTCCGGCCGTGCCGGCATCGCCAGCACCACCGAGCCCGCCAACGGCGAGAATCCCGACGGCAACAACCTGGACCCCCTGTTCGACGTGTTGCTCGAGCACATCCCCCCGCCCCAGGGCGATCCCGAGGCGCCGCTGCAGGCCCTGGTGACCAACCTGGACGCGTCGTCGTTCCTCGGTCGACTGGCCCTGATCCGGATCTACAAAGGCCGCATCAAAAAGGGCCAGCAGGTGGCCTGGATGCGCGAGGTGGACGGCCATCCGGTCATCACGAACGCCAAGATCACCGAACTGCTGGTCACCGAGGGCGTCGAGCGCACCCCCACCGACGAGGCCATCGCGGGCGACATCGTGGCTGTGGCGGGCATCCCCGAGATCATGATCGGCGACACACTCGCGGACGCGGATCACGCCCACGCGTTGCCGCGCATCACCGTCGACGAACCCGCCATCTCAGTGACCATCGGCACCAACACGTCGCCGCTGGCGGGCAAGGTGTCCGGACACAAGCTCACCGCACGCATGGTCAAGTCGCGGCTGGACTCCGAACTCGTCGGCAACGTGTCGATCAAGGTCGTCGACATCGATCGCCCCGACGCCTGGGAGGTCCAGGGCCGCGGCGAGCTGGCGCTGGCCGTGCTCGTCGAGCAGATGCGCCGCGAGGGCTTCGAGCTGACCGTCGGTAAGCCGCAGGTGGTCACGCAGACCGTCGACGGCAAGCTGCACGAGCCGTTCGAGGCGATGACCATCGACTGCCCCGATGAGTTCGTCGGCGCGATCACGCAGCTGATGGCCGCCCGCAAGGGCCGCATGGAGGAAATGACCAACCACGCCGCCGGATGGGTGCGGATGGACTTCATCGTGCCCAGCCGCGGCCTGATCGGGTTCCGCACCGACTTCCTGACACTGACCCGAGGCACCGGCATCGCCAACGCCGTGTTCGACGGCTACCGGCCGTGGGCGGGCGAGATCCGCGCCCGGCACACGGGTTCACTGGTGTCGGACCGCAGCGGGTCGATCACTCCGTTCGCCATGATCCAGTTGGGCGATCGCGGGCAGTTCTTCGTCGAGCCCGGCGAAGACACCTACGAGGGCCAGGTGGTGGGAATCAACCCCCGCGCCGAGGACCTCGACGTCAACGTGACGCGCGAGAAGAAGCTCACGAACATGCGCTCGTCGACGGCCGACGTCATGGAAACCCTTGCCCGGCCGCTGGAACTCGGCCTCGAACAGGCCATGGAGTTCTGTGCCGAGGACGAGTGTGTGGAGGTGACGCCCGAGGTGGTCCGGGTGCGCAAGCTCGAGCTCACCGCGACGCTGCGGGCACGGGCGAAGGCGCGGGCGAAGGCGCGCGGCTAGCTGCCGGATGCGCGTCGCCGAACAGACGGGCACCGATACCCTGTTGGGCGTGCCGAAACGAGCCCGCCGGGTCTACGCGACCACCGGCGTGCTGGTTTCGTTGCTGGCGTTCGCCGGCTGCACCGTCAGTCCGCCGCCGGCGCCGCAGAGCACCGAGACCAAACGCAGCACGGCTCCGCCACCGCAGCGCAAGACGCAGATCATCATGGGCATCGACTCGATCGGCGCCGGCTTCAACCCGCATCTGCTCTCCGATCTGTCCGCGGTGAACGCCGCAATCAGTGCGCTGGTGCTGCCCAGCGCATTTCGTCCCGTGCCCGATCCGGCCACGCCGACGGGATCCCGGTGGGAGATGGATCCGACGCTGCTGGTGTCCGCCGAGGTGACCGGGGAAAACCCGTTCACGATCACCTACAAGATCCGGCCGGAGGCGCAGTGGACCGACAACGCCCCGATCGCCGCCGACGACTTCTGGTATCTGTGGCGACAGATGGTCGGGCATCCCGGGGTGGTCGACCCGGCCGGTTATGACCGGATCACCGGCGTGCAGTCGATCGACGGCGGTAAGCAGGCCGTCGTCACCTTCGCCCGGCCCTACCCAGCGTGGCGCGAGTTGTTCAGCAACATCCTTCCGGCGCACATCGTCAAGGACGTGCCGGGCGGCTTCCCGGCGGGGCTGGCGCGCGCCATGCCGGTCACCGGTGGACAGTTCCGGGTGGAGTCCATCGACCCGCAGCGCGACGAGATCCTGCTTGCCCGTAACGACCGGTACTGGGGACCGCCGGCCAAGCCGGACATGATCCTGTTCCGCCGGGCCGGGGCGCCCGCCGCGCTGGCCGACTCGGTCCGCAACGGCGATACCCAGGTGGCCCAAGTGCACGGTGGCTCAGCGGTTTTCGCGCAGCTGTCGGCGATCCCGGACGTGCGAACCGCCCGCATCATGACGCCCCGGGTCATGCAGCTGACGCTGCGCGCCAACGAGGCCAAGCTGGCCGACGCACAGGTGCGCAAGGCAATCTTCGGACTACTCGACGTCGACCTGCTCGCCGCCGTGGGTGCGGGCAGCGACAACACTGTCACCTTGGACCAGGCGCAGATCCGTTCGCCCAGCGATCCGGGCTACGTGCCGACGGCGCCTCCGCTGCTGACCCGGACGGCGTCGTTGGGATTACTGGAAGCGGCCGGCTACCAGATCGACAACGACACCTCGACTCCGGAGATCACCCGCGGGCACGTCAGCAAGGACGGCAAGCAACTGTCGCTGGTCCTCGGCGTGGCGGTCAACGATCCTACGGCTGTGGCCGTGGCCAACACCGCCGCCGACCAGTTGCGCAATGTCGGCATCGCAGCGACCGTGCTGGCGCTTGACCCGGTGGCGATGTACCGCGATGCGCTGGTCAACGACCGGGTGGACGCGTTGGTGGGCTGGCGCGAGGCCGGCGGAGACTTGGCGACGCAGCTGGCTTCCCGCTACAGCTGCCCGGCGCTGGAGGCGACCACGGTATCGACTGCCACGGCACCGACGTCGGCGCACGGCTCATCGGCGCCGGCCAAACCCGCTCCACCCACCACTCCGACGGCGACGACCTCGACACCGGGTGCTCATGGGCAGGAGTCCGGCGCGTTGGTGCAGGCGCCGTCGAACTTGACCGGCATCTGTGACCACAGCATCCAGTCGGACATCGACGCCGCGCTGAACGGGACCAAGGACATCGGCGATGTGGTCAACGCCGTGGAGCCGCGACTGTGGGATATGTCCACGGTGCTGCCGATTCTGCAGGACACCACAATCGTCGGCGCGGGCCCGAGTGTGCAGAACGTCAGCCTTTCCGGCGCGGTGCCGGTCGGCATCGTCGGCGATGCCGGACAGTGGGTCAAGAACGCTCAGTGACCGTCCATCGGTAACGATTCGATATCTGTTGGACCAATGCCAGTAAATCGCCGTCCTTAAGGTTTGCCTCAGGTACCGTTCGGGGGACCGGTGCAGGAACAAGCCGGGGGTTGCGCCCACCCAGACGTCAAGTGCGGACCGACCAGGGGGCGGCCCGCCCTTGGTTCTCTCCCGGCTGGGCCTCGGTGCGTCAATAGCCTGAAATCTATTGTGCTGCAATGAAATAGTGGCTAAGTCAGGTGTGGGACGACAGTGTCGACGATCTGCGCGAGTTGACGCTTGTTGGGTGGGGCGCCGGTCAGCAACAGCTGCTGATTGATCATTGCGGTGCCGGCTCGCGCGGTATACGGCGTCAGCACGGCCGCGTCGATCTCGCCGTTGGCCGCGCCGGCCTGCAGGACCGATTCGATCATCCGCAATCGGGGTCCGACGACGGCGTCGGCGAAGATTGCGCGCAACTCCGGCTCGTGTAAAAGCTGCTGCATGATGAACAGCCCGGGGAAAGCGGTCTTACCCGCGACGAGATCGCAGTGTGCACTGAAAATGGCCAGCAGATTGTCTCGCGCCGATCGGTCCCCGCGCGGCTCCGGCAACGGCGGTAGTGCGTAGAGCAACGCCGCCTGAACCAAATCGTGCTTGCTGGACCACCGCCGGTACAACGCAGCTTTACCGGTGCGTGCCTGCGCGGCGATGCCTTCCATGGTCAGTCCGCCGTAACCGACGGCAGCCAATTCGGCCAGCGTCGCGTCGTACAGGGCGTCTTCGAGTTGCTTGCCCCGGCGGCGGGTGCGGATCGTTGCCGTCTGCTCTACCATCCGATGATAGTAGTCGTTAACGTATATTCACCGGAGCTGGGCTTTGCCGAGTTGCTGACTATCGCTGCGGCCCAGTGGTTTAGGCCACCAAATCCTTTGCCGCACAGCGCAACGGTAGGGTCATCCCATGCAGGAGACTCCCCGGCTGTTGTTCGTGCATGCCCATCCCGATGACGAGACCATCACCAATGGCGTCACCATCGCCCACTATGTGGGTCGTGGCGCACAGGTGCAGGTCGTCACGTGCACGCTGGGCGAGGAGGGCGAGGTGATCGGCGACCAATGGGCGCAGCTGGCCGTTGACCACGCCGACCAACTCGGCGGCTACCGCATCGGCGAACTGACCGCCGCACTGCGCGCCTTGGGCGTCAGCGGCCCGACATACCTCGGTGGCCCTGGCCGGTGGCGTGATTCGGGGATGGTCGGCGCCGAGGCACGCAGCCGCCAGCGGTTCGCCGACGCCGACCAGCACGAGGCCGTCGGCGCGCTGGTCGCCATCATCCGCGAGCTGCGCCCGCACGTCGTGGTGACCTACGACCCCAACGGCGGCTACGGCCATCCCGACCACATTCAAACTCACCTCGTCACCACCGCGGCGGTGGCCGCGGCCGGTACCGACGATTACCCGGGCACGCCGTGGTCGGTGTCCAAGTTTTATTGGACGGTCGTCGCCCGCAGCGCATTCACGGCGGGGTGGGAAGCCCTCGGCCCCGGCGATTTACGCGACGAATGGGTAATTCCGCCGGCCGACGGCGAATTCGGCGAACTCGGCTTCGGCGACGACGAGATCGACGCCGTGATCGACGACCCGGACGCCTTGCCGGCCAAGACGGCGGCCCTGCTTGCGCACGCCACGCAGCTCACCGTCGGACCCACCGGCAAGGCGCTGGCGCTGTCGAACAACCTGGCCCTGCCGATCGTCGCGCAGGAGCACTACATTTTGGCCGCCGGCGACGCCGGCGATCGCGACGAGCGCGGTTGGGAGACCGATCTGCTTGCGGGAGTCGACCTCGCCACGTCCGCTACGCGGTAGGCTGCCGGCATGGACCCGGATCTGGACTATAACCAGCAGCACTGGCAGGACCGGCTGGACAACTTCCAGTGGACTGTCATGTCCATCGTTTCACAGTTGGACAGCGTCCCGACCTGAGCGCTACCGCGTCGCGTCTCCGCAAGATTGACGACACCGGTGCGACGAGTCCTGCCTTCCGAAGGGTCGTTTTGACGTTATTGGCGGTCGACGGTGCGATTTCGGCAGTTGGCGGCGCACTGCTGTTGCCCAGCTATATCGGTTCGATCCCGTTTCCCGTCAGCGCATTCATCAGCGGACTGCTCAACGCCGCGCTGGTCTGGGCCGCGGGACGTTGGACCCCGTCGGCACGGGTGGCCGCGCTGCCGCTGTGGACCTGGTTGCTGACACTGCTCCTGATGTACCTGCCCGGTCCGGGCGGCGACGTTATCCTCGGCGGCCGAGGCGTTATGGCCTACAGTCCGTTACTGCTGCTCGCGATGGGTATAGTGCCGCCGTTGGTGGTGCTGTACCGGTGCTGGCCGACCCGCTGAGGGCAGGCACCCCCTAGCGCACAGCTGGAGGCTACTGTTGTCGCTCATGGCACGCGTCGGATCGCAGATAGTTGGGACGTGCGGATGAAATTTGGATGGCCGGAAGTTACACAGACGTGCCGTTGACTCCGGGCGAAGAGCCGAGCCTGCTATTCAGCCCGTCGGTGCCTCCTCGTGCCAGCGCATCTGCGCTGCGGCGGGTGTTACGGCGTGCCCGCGACGGCGTGGCGCTGAACGTCGACGAGGCGGCGGTCGCGATGACCGCACGCGGCGAGGATCTGGCCGACCTATGTCGCAGCGCCGCCCAGGTACGCGACGCTGGTCTGGAATCGGCCGGACGCCGTGGCGCAACTGGACGGCTACCGGTCAGCTACTCACGCAAGGTGTTCATCCCGCTGACGCATCTGTGCCGCGACTCATGCAACTACTGCACGTTCGTCACCGTGCCCGGCAAGCTCCGCGCCGCGGGCACCGGGATGTATCTGGAGCCCGACGAGATTCTGGACATCGCCCGTCGCGGTGCTGAACTTGGCTGCAAGGAAGCATTATTCACCCTCGGCGATCGGCCCGAAGATCGGTGGCCGGAGGCCCGCGAATGGCTGGACGAACGCGGCTATGACTCCACGCTGTCTTATCTGCGGGCGATGGCGATCCGGGTGCTGGAGGAAACCGGTCTGCTGCCGCATTTGAACCCCGGGGTGATGAGCTGGTCGGAGCTCTCGCGGTTGAAGCCAGTGGCGCCGTCGATGGGCATGATGCTGGAGACCACGTCTCGGCGGCTGTTTGAGACCAAAGGCCTTGCGCACTACGGTAGCCCGGACAAAGACCCTGAGGTCCGGCTGCGCACGCTGACCGATGCGGGCCGGCTGTCCATTCCGTTCACCACCGGCCTGCTGGTGGGCATCGGCGAGACGCTGATCGAGCGTGCCGAAACTCTGCACGCGATTCGCAAGTCGCACAAGGCGTTCGGTCACGTCCAGGAAGTCATCGTGCAGAACTTCCGGGCCAAGCAGCACACCGCGATGGCCGCAACACCGGACGCCGACATCGACGAATTCCTGGCCACTGTCGCGGTTTCGCGGTTGGTCCTCGGACCGGCGATGCGCATCCAAGCACCGCCGAACCTGGTCTCGGCGCAGGAATGTCTGGCGTTGATCGCCGCCGGAGTCGACGACTGGGGCGGCGTCTCGCCGCTCACGCCCGACCATGTGAACCCCGAGCGGCCGTGGCCCGCCCTCGACGATCTCGCGGCCGTCACCGCCGAAGCGGGATACGACTTGGTGGAACGGCTGACCGCGCAGCCCAAGTACGTGCAGGCGGGAGCGGCCTGGATCGACCCGCGGGTGAGCGGGCACGTCGCCGCGCTGGCGGATCCGGCCACCGGACTTGCCCTCGATGTGAAGCCGGTGGGCATGCCGTGGCAGGAGCCCGACGAGGTGGCATCGTCCGGCCGGGTGGATCTGAACGCCGCGATCGACACCGAGGGCCGCCTGACCGAGACTCGCAGCGATCTGGACAGCGCCTTTGGTGACTGGGAGTCGATTCGCGCGCAGGTGCACGACTTGGCGGCCCGCGCACCGGAGCGCATCGACACCGACGTGCTCGCCGCACTGCGCTCGGCCGAACGTCACCCGGGCAGCTGTACCGACGCGGAGTATCTCGCGTTGGCCACCGCCGACGGACCGGCGCTGGATGCCGTTACCGCGCTGGCGGATTCGCTGCGCCGCGACGTGGTCGGTGACGACGTCACTTTTGTGGTGAACCGCAACATCAACTTCACCAATATCTGCTACACCGGCTGCCGGTTCTGCGCCTTCGCGCAGCGCAAGAACGACGCCGACGCCTACTCACTGTCGTCGGACGAGGTCGCCCAACGGGCGTGGGAAGCGCATGTCGCCGGTGCCACCGAAGTCTGCATGCAGGGTGGTATCGACCCCGAGTTGCCGGTCACCGGTTACGCCGACTTGGTTCGCGCGGTCAAGGCGCGGGTGCCGTCGATGCATGTGCACGCCTTTTCGCCGATGGAGATCGCCAACGGCGTGACCAAGAGCGGCTTGAGTATTCGCGAGTGGCTGACCAGCCTGCGCGAAGCGGGCCTGGACACCATCCCCGGTACGGCCGCGGAGATTCTCGACGACGAAGTCCGCTGGGTGCTCACTAAGGGCAAGTTGCCCACCTCGATGTGGATCGAGGTGGTGACGACCGCGCACGAGGTGGGTCTGCGGTCATCGTCGACGATGATGTACGGCCACGTCGACGAGCCGCGGCATTGGGTCGGCCACCTCAACGTGTTGCGTGACATCCAAGACCGCACCGGCGGCTTCACCGAGTTCGTCCCGCTGCCGTTCGTCCATCAGAACTCGCCGCTGTACCTCGCCGGTGCCTCGCGGCCGGGACCCACCCACCGTGACAATCGCGCTGTGCATGCGTTGGGGCGGATCATGTTGCATGGCCGGATTTCTCAAATCCAGACCAGCTGGGTCAAGCTCGGCATCGAGCGCACTCAGGTGATGCTCAACGGCGGTGCCAACGATCTGGGCGGCACGTTGATGGAGGAGACCATCTCGCGGATGGCCGGCTCCGAATTCGGCTCCGCCAAAACCGCCTCGGAGTTGATGGCGATCGCCGAGGGCATCGGCCGTCCGGCTCGCCAGCGCACCACCGACTACAACCCGCTTGCCGCGTAGTCGTCGGTGCCACGTCGAGCGTGACGGTAGTTTCACGTTCGGCGCCCAGCGTGACCACAGCTTCACGTTCGGCGCAATGCCCTACAGCCGGGCCGCGAGCTCGGTGCCCTGCTTGATGGCACGCTTGGCGTCCAGCTCGGCCGCGATTGCGGCGCCGCCGATCACGTGCGGGTTGATACCGCCGCGGCGCAGCTCATCTTCCAGCTCGCGAACCGGCTCCTGACCGGCGCAGACCACGATGTTGTCCACCTCGAGCAGCTGCGCTCGAACGCGCTTCGGGCCGAAGCTGATGTGTAGCCCCTCGTCGGTCACCCGCTCGTAGTTGACTCCGGAAAGCTGATGGACGCCTTTGGCTTTCAGCGAAGCCCGGTGTACCCATCCGCTGGTCTTGCCCAACCGCTTTCCCTGGACCCCGTTCGAGCGCTGTAGCAGGTAGACCTCGCGGGCCGGTGGCGCCGGAATCGGCGTGATCAGTGCACCCGGTGCCTCCCAGGGATCGGCCACACCCCATTCGGCCTTCCAGTTTTTCAGGCTTTGCGGTTCATGCGTTGGCGAGGGGTCGGTGACCAGGAACTCGCTGACGTCGAAACCGATGCCGCCGGCTCCGATCACGGCGACGCTGTTGCCGACCGGCCTGACCCCGGTGATGGCCTCGGCATAGGTCAGCACCATCGGATGATCGATTCCGGGGATGTTCGGAATTCGTGGCGCCACGCCGGTGGCCAGCACCACATGGTCATAACCGGCCAGTTCGGTGGCCGACGCTCGAGTGCCCAGCCGCACTACCACACCGTGAGTTGTCAGCATCGTCGTGAAATACCGGATGGTTTCGTTGAATTCCTCTTTACCCGGGATGCGGCGTGCCATGTCGAACTGGCCGCCGATGTAGTCGTTGGCCTCGAACAGCGTGACGTGGTGGCCGCGGGCGGCGGCGTTCACCGCGGCGGCCAGTCCGGCCGGGCCGGCCCCGACAACTGCGATCGAGCGTGCCCGCCGGGTCGGCGACAGCACCAGTTGCGTCTCGCGGCCGGCTCGCGGGTTGAGCAGACACGAGACCGTCTTCTTCACGAAAGCGTGATCCAGGCAGGCCTGATTGCAGGCGATGCAGGTGTTGATCTCGTCGTCGCGGGCGGCCTGGGCCTTGAGCACCCACTCCGGGTCCGCTAGCAGGGGCCGCGCCATGGAGATCAGCTGCACGTGGGTGTCGGCCAGGATCTGTTCGGCCGCCTGTGGCATGTTGATGCGATTGGACGCCGCTACCGGGATGTTGACGTGGCCTGCGACGGCATGGCTGATGTCGACGAAGGCGTTGTTGGGCACCGACGTGACGATGGTGGGTACCCGCGCCTCGTGCCAGCCGAAGCCGGAGTTGATCATCGTGGCGCCGGCGGCTTCGACTTCGGTTGCCAGCGTGAGGATGTCGTCCCAGCTCTGACCACCCTCGACGAAGTCGGCCATCGACATCCGGTAGCAGATGATGAAATCGGATCCTGCTGCCGCGCGTGCGTGTCGGACGATCTCGACCGGGAATCGGTGGCGCTTCTCCGCGCTGCCGCCCCACCGGTCGTTGCGCTTGTTGGTTCGCGGCGCCAAGAACTGGTTGATCAAATACCCTTCGCTGCCCATGATTTCGACGCCGTCATAACCCGCATTGCGGGCCAGCTCCGTGCAGCGGGCGAAGTCGTCGATCGTGCTCTGCACACCGCTCGACGAAAGCCGGCGCGGACGAAACGGGTTGATCGGCGCCTTGATCGACGACGCGCTGACCGAAAGCGGATGGTAGGCGTACCGTCCGGCGTGCAGGATCTGCAGCAAGATCTTGCCGCCCGCGTCGTGCACCGCGCTGGTGATGCGGCGGTGTCGGCCTACCTGCCCGGACGAGGTCAGGTCGGAGGCGAACGGCAGCAGCCAGCCGGTTCGGTTGGGCGCGTAGCCGCCGGTGATGATCAGGCCGACGCCACCGTGTGCGCGTTCGGCGAAATACTCGGCGAGCCGGTCGGTGTGACGGGCGCGGTCCTCCAGGCCGGTATGCATCGAGCCCATGATCACCCGATTGCGCAGCGTCGTGAATCCGAGATCCAACGGGGACAACAGGTTTGGATAGTTCATAGGTTCTCCTGCGTCATGTTCTCCAGCCCGCTGGCCACTTCGTCGAGCCAGTCGACGGTGCTTTCTTCGGCCCGGATTCCCCCGCGCAGCACGAGATACTGATGTAATGCGTTGCCGCGCAACGCTGTCGGATCGGGGAACTGCTTCTTCTCGAAGCCGCGGTAGGTATCCAGCAGTTCGGCCCGTTCGGCGCGCAGGGCGGCGACCTGCGCGTGCAGCGCGGTGGTGTCGCCGTAGGCAACGCCGCGCAACTTGACGGCCACTTCACGAGTGCGGTTGTCGCTGAGCGCACCACCGCGCCCGGACCGTGGCCGCAGCGGCGCCGCGATCCAGCGCGCCAATTCGACCCGCCCGGCATCGGACACGGTGTAGACCTTCTTGTCCGGCCGCCCGCGCTGCGCGACCACGGTCGCCGACACCCAGCCGTCGTCTTCCATCGTCCGCAGGGTGCGGTAGATCTGCTGGTGCGTGGCGCTCCAGAAGTAACCGATCGAGCGATCGAACCGGTGTGTCAGCTCGTAGCCGGAGCCGGACTGTTCGCACAGCGACACCAGGATCGCGTGGGGGAGTGCCACCGGCGCAGCATAAGAACACCGGACCCGCTATGCAACTAGTTGCACTGCAGCGACGCGCATGATGGCCTGGTGCTTGCGGTGTATATGCAACGTCTAGTATCAGTAACCAAGACATCGTCATCGCCGGGAAGTTGCCTAAACCAATTGGCCGAGCACCATTGGGCTCAGCACCTACCGGCTCAGTTAAACAGCCAGCTGGAGACCGTGAGGAGACCTTCGTGACGTACACGATCGCCGAACCCTGCGTCGACCTCAAGGACAAGGCCTGTATCGAGGAATGTCCGGTCGACTGCATTTACGAGGGCACTCGGATGCTGTACATACACCCCGACGAATGCGTCGACTGCGGCGCCTGCGAGCCGGTCTGCCCGGTCGAGGCGATCTACTACGAAGACGACGTCCCTGAGCAGTGGGGCCAGTACACGCAGATCAACGCGGATTTCTTTGCTGAACTCGGATCGCCCGGTGGCGCGGCCAAGGTCGGCATGACCGAGAACGACCCACAGGTCGTCAAGGATCTGCCGCCGCAAGCCCACGACGACTGAGCCGCCTGGTGAACCGCCGAGCGGCGTCAGCCGTCTCGGAATTGTTGCCGGAGTTCCCCTGGGACACGCTGGCCGACGCGACCGCGCTGGCCAAGTCGCACCCGGACGGCATCGTCGACCTGTCGGTCGGCACGCCGGTCGACCCGGTCGCGCCGGTAATCCGTGACGCGCTGGCCTCGGCCAGCGCCGAACCGGGATACCCCACCACCGCGGGCACACCGGAGCTGCGCGAGTCGGCGGTCGCCGCGCTGAGCCGCCGTTACGGCATCACCGGGTTGACCGGGTCGGCCGTGCTACCGGTTATCGGCACCAAAGAACTGATCGCCTGGCTGCCGACTCTGCTCGGCCTTGGCGCCGAGGATTCGGTCGTGGTGCCCGAGCTGGCCTATCCGACGTATGACGTCGGCGCGCGGCTGGCCGGTGCGCAGGTGCTCGTTGCCGATTCGCTCACCCAGCTCGGTCCCCAGGCGCCGGCCCTGTTGTACGTGAACTCGCCGAGCAACCCGACCGGTCAGGTGCTGGGGGTCGATCATCTGCGCAAGCTGGTCGGCTGGGCCCGGGAGCGCGGTGTGGTGGTCGCCTCCGACGAGTGCTACCTGGGCCTGGGCTGGGACGCGCAACCCCTGTCGGTTCTGCATCCGTCGGTCTGCGACGGCGACCACACCGGTCTGCTCGCGGTGCATTCGTTGTCCAAGAGTTCCTCGCTGGCCGGTTACCGGGCCGGTTTCGTCGCCGGCGACGCCGCCGTGATCGCTGAGCTGCTGGCGGTGCGCAAACACGCCGGGATGATGGTGCCGCGACCCGTGCAGGCGGCCATGGTCGCCGCCCTGGACGACGACGCCCACGAGCGTGAGCAACGCGAGCGCTACCGACAGCGCCGCGATGTGCTGCTGGCGGCGTTCCGCTCGGCCGGCTTCACCGTCGACTATTCCGACGCCGGCCTGTATCTCTGGGTCACCCGCGGCGAGCCGTGCCGCGACACCGTCGGCTGGCTGGCTCAGCGTGGCATTCTGGCGGCACCCGGTGAGTTCTACGGCACGCGCGGCGCCCAGCACGTTCGGGTGGCGTTGACGGCCACCGACGAGCGCATCGCCGCCGCCGTCGACCGTTTGGGGGAATAGGAGCGACGGCCATGACCGCCGGCGACGATGCAGAACGTAGCGATGAGGAGGAGCGGCGCCGATGACCCAGTACGAAGCGGAGGCGGTCGACCGGCTGCCGTTCAGCACGCCCGAAAAGTCGGAGCGCTACCGCACCGAGAACTACCGGGGAGCCGTCGGCCTCAACTGGTATCGCACCGACCCCACCCTGCAGCTGACGATGGCCTACTACCTGCAGCCTGGTGAGCTGGCCGTCGTCGAACCGCACCTCAATGCCATCGGTGAGTTGATGGGCGGTCCGGTGGCCCGGTGGGCCGAGCAGACCGACCGCAACCCGGCCCACCTGGAACGCTACGACCGCTGGGGCCACGACATCGGCCAAGTGGTCCAGCCGACGTCGTTCATCGAATCCAAACGGGCGGTGTTGAATGCGCAGCAGGCGCTCAAAGACGCCGCGCGGCAGGCCGGCATCTCGCCGTCGCTGCCGATGTTCGCGGCCAACTATCTGCTCGATCAGGCCGACATCGGGATGGGCTGTGCTCTGGGAACGGGCGGCGGCATGGTCAAGTCGCTGGTGGCGGCGTATGCGCCCGAAGACGTGCGCGAGCATGTCCTCGCCCGATTCGCCAGCGGGGAGTGGGAAGGCGAGACCGCTCAGCTCCTCACCGAGCGGGCCGGCGGCTCCGATCTCGGAGCGCTGGAGACCACGGCGACCCGGCACGGAGACGCCTGGCTGCTCAACGGTTTCAAGTGGTTTGCCTCTAACTGCGACGGCCAGGTTTTCATCGTGCTGGCCAAGCCCGAGGGTGCCCCGGACTCCAGCCGCGGCGCGGCGAGCTTCCTGGTGCTGCGAACCCGCCGCGACGGTACCCCCAACGGCATTCGCATCCGGCGACTGAAAGACAAGCTGGGCACCCGCTCGGTGGCCTCCGGCGAGGTGGAGCTGGTCGACGCGGAGGCCTTCCTGCTGTCCGGCCAGCCCAATACCGATCAGCCCGGCACCGACGCGCAGCCCTCGGACGGCAAAGGTCTGGGTCGGATGATGGAGCTGACCAACGCGGCCCGTCTCGGAATCGCCCTGTTCGCCCTGGGCAACGCGCGGCGGGCCCTGGTCGAATCGCTGTGTTACGCCCGGCAGCGCCGCGCGTTCGGCGACCGCCTGATCGACAAACCGTTGATGCGCCGCAAACTCGCCGAAATGATCGTCGACGTCGAAGCCGCCCAGGCGCTGGTGTTCGACAGCGTGGGCCTGGCCAACCACCACCAGCCCAGACGGGTGCGACAGCGCATTGCCGTGCCGGTCACCAAGCTCAAGGTGTGCCGGCTCGGCATCACCATGGCCTCCGACGCGATCGAGATCCACGGCGGCAACGGCTATATCGAAACATGGCCGGTGGCAAGGCTTTTGCGCGACGCTCAGGTCAACACCATCTGGGAGGGCGCCGACAACATCCTGTGCCTGGACGTGCGGCGGGGGATCGAGCGCATCGGCGCCCACCAACCGCTGCTGGAGCGACTGCATGACGCGATCTCGGTGTCCGACGACACTGAAGCCACGACACGGCTGGTGCGCCGCCGCATCGAGGATCTCGAAGCGGCGATCACCGCTTGGACCAAATTGCCCGCCGACGTTGCCGAGGCGCGGCTGTTTCCGCTGGCCCAATTCATCGGAGATGCGTACGCCGGCGCTCTGCTGACCGAGCAGGCCGCCTGGGAGCGCACCACCCGCGGCACGGACCGCCAGTCCCTCGTTGCCCGGCTGTACGCGCGGCGCTACCTGGCCGAGCCGGGTCCGCTTCGCGGTATCGACGACGAGGCCGATGAAGGACTCGAACGGTTCGACGAACTTGCCGATGGAGCGCTGACCGCGGATTATCCACAGCGTCCGGGCCGCACGGTTTGATAACGAGTGCCGCAACCCGTCAAGATTCCGTAAAGAAGGTTTCGAGAGTGCTGTGGGCGCCGGTCCCAGCGCGCGTTTCCCGGCCGTTAACCGTAGGCTTTGGCCGGGATCCGTCTCGATCTCGTAAAAATACCCAGGATTTGCGTAAGGAATTTGTATGTCACAGCTGGCCGGCGAGCTATCGATGTCGCCGTCGTTCGCGGACCGATGTAAGCGGGTCTTCCTCGGACGCCCGATGATCAACGACCAGCTCCAGCACGAGCGCCTGTCGAACCCTATTGCGCTCGGCGTGCTTTCTCCCGATGCGATCTCCTCGACCGCGTACGGATCCGAACAGATCATGATCGAACCGCTGCCGGCCGCCGGGTTGGCCGCGTTCGCCTTATTACTCCCGATTACCGGCGTCATCCTGGTGATCTTGGTGTTGGTCGCGGCGTCCTATCGCCAGGTGGTTATGGCCTACACCCGGGCCGGCGGTTCATACGTAGTAGCCCGGGAGAATTTCGGACCCAGAATCGCCCAGATTGCCGCGGCCTCGCTGCTGATCGACTACGTCGTGACCGTCGCGGTGCAGTGCGCGGCGGGCACGGTGGCGGTGGTGTCGGCAATACCCGTTCTTGGTCCCTACAGCCTGGAAATGACCGTGGGCATCGTGCTCGTCATGTGCTACGCGAATTTACGAGGACTACGCGAAGCCGGAGCTCCTTTTGCCATGCCGACCTACTTCTTCGTCGGCATGGTGTCGTTGACAATCGTCGTCGGAGTCATTCGGGAATTTTCCGGAGGCTTACCGCTCTACGACCCGGCGCACACCGATGGCGCCGTGCCGGTGCAACAGGGCAGCGGCTTGATCATGGGCGCAACGCTGCTCATCGTGCTGCGGGCGTTCGCTAACGGCGGCTCCTCGCTGACCGGTGTCGAGGCGATCTCCAACACGGTGAACGCCTTCCGCCCGCCGGAAAGCCGTAACGCGCGTCAAGTGCTGACGATCATGGCGTGCATCCTTGCTTTCCTACTGTCCGGCGTCGCGTGGCTCGCCCACGTCACCCACGCTTTTCCCTATGCCAGTGGCTATCCATCGATGCTGTCCGAGATCGCTCGGGCGGTGTTCGGCGACGGCGTGATCGGGAAGGTGTTGTACTTCTGCGTTCAGGCGTCGACTGCATTGATCCTCTACACCGGCGGAAACACCAGCTTCAACGGCTTTCCGGCATTGGTGAGTTTTGTCGCCGAGGACAGCTTCCTTCCGCGCCCGCTGATGAAACGTGGTCACCGGCTGGTGTTCTCCAACGGCATCATCGTGCTGACCGTGCTGGCGGTGGCGCTGTTGATCGGCACGGGCGGTTCGCTCAACGCGTTGGTGCCGTTCTATGCGATCGGGGTGTTCACCGGCTTCTCGATGGCCGGCTACGGCATGACCAAACACTGGCTCACCCACCGTGGGCCGGGTTGGCGGTACAAGCTGGCGATCAACCTATCGGCGGGCATCTTGTCGACGATCGTGGTGCTGATCTTCGCGATCGCGAAGTTCACCGAAGGCGCCTGGCTGGTCGTCGTGGTCTTCCCGATTCTCGTCTTCGCTTTGATGCGGCTCAACAGGCAGTACCGAGCCGAGGCGTCGGTGCTGGAGATGTCGGCCGCCGAACCTGCCGACCTGGCCAGCTACGACCGACACCGGGTGCTGATCTTCGTGGATTCGGTCGACCTGGCCGAGATCGAAGCGCTGCGCTACGCCAAGGGCTTGAAAGCCGATGACCTGACCGCGGTGCACTTCGTGCTGGACTCCGCGCACGCGGAGCGCCTTAACCGACGATGGCGGCACTTCGGGCAGGTCACGGAGTTGCGCACGGTCGACTGCTTCGACCGCAACCTGAGCCGTGCCTCGCAAGAGCTGGTCCGTCAGATCATCGCGGAGCACGCGGACACCAAAGTGACAGTGCTGTTACCCCGCCGGGAGTATTCCCAGCTCTTAGGCCGGCTGCTGCACGACCGGACCGCAGACATGATCGCCAAGGTGATCAGCCGGATTCCGGACGCGAGCGCCCAGATCGTGGCGTACGACATCGAGACCCGAATCGCGATGGCGAGTGCGGCCACGAACGGATCGTCGGCCGGGTCGCGCCCCACCGATAATCCGATAGAGTTGCCCCGACCGCAGCTGACCCACGTGGATGACTTGATTTCACAGGTCGCGGACTCCGGAGGAAAGTGACACGTGGTAACGGCATTGCAGCGCGACTCGGGCATCAAGCCTTCTTTCACCGACAGTTGGAAGCGAATCTTCCTCGGAAAGCCTTTGACGAGCGAGCAGCTCGAGTCGGAGCGGTTATCGAATCCGGTTGCGCTCGGCGCGATTTCACCAGATGCGATCTCCTCGACGGCCTACGGTCCCGAGCAGGTCATGATCGAACTGCTGCCGCGCGCGGGGATGGCCGCGTTCACATTGTTGCTGCCGATCATCGGCGTCATTCTCGTTATCCTGCTGTTGGTTTCCGCGTCGTACCGCGGGGTCGTCATGGCCTACACCCGGACCGGCGGGGCGTACATGGTGGCGCGGGACAACTTCGGGCCCCGGATAGCGCAGATCGCCGCCGCGGCGTTGCTGATCGACTATGTGGTCACGGCCGCGGTGCAGCCCGCGGCGGGAACTGTGGCGGTGGTGTCGGCGCTCCCTGTGTTGGGCCCGTACCATCTGGAACTCACAATCGCCATCCTGGTCCTGATCTGTATGGCCAACCTGCGCGGATTGCGGCAATCCGGCCGCATTTTCGCGGCCACCACCTATTGGTTCGTCGGCATGATTCTGCTGACGATCGTGACCGGCGTGATTCGTGAGGCCTTCTGGGGCTTGCCGAAGTACGATCCGACGCACATCGATGGTGCGGTGCCGGTGCATCAGGGCAACGGGCTGGTGATGGGCGCGACGGTCCTCGTGGTCCTTCGCGCGTTCGCCAACGGTGGTACCTCGCTGACCGGTGTGGAGGCGATTTCCAACACGGTCAACGTCTTTCGTGAGCCGCAGGGCGTCAATGCCCGCCGGGTGCTTACCGTCATGGCGTGCATCCTGGGGATCTTGCTGGCCGGTGTCGCCTGGCTCGCCCACGTCACCCACGCCACCCCGTACCTGGATGAATACCCGTCGATGCTCTCGGAGATCACCCGCGCCGTCTTCGGCCAGGGTCCACTCGGGAACGTTCTGTACTTTTTGGTGCAGGCTTCGAGCGCGGCAATCCTCTTCGTCGGCGCCAACACCGGATTCAACGGGTTCCCCGCGCTGGCGAGTTTCGTTGCCGAGGACCGTTTCCTGCCTCGTCCGCTGACCAAACGCGGTCACCGGCTGGTGTTCTCCAACGGGATCATCACGCTGACCGCACTGGCGGTGGCACTGCTGCTGGTGACCCGGGCCAAGCTCAGCGCACTGGTGCCGTTCTTCGCGATCGGCGTGTTCACCGCGTTCGCGATGGCCGGCTTCGGCATGGCGAAGCACCACTACACCCGGCGTCAGCACGGCTGGCGCCGCAAAGTCGTGGTCAACTTCTCGGCGGGCCTGATGTCGACGATCGTGGTGGGAATCTTCGTGGTGGCCAAGTTCACCGAAGGCGCCTGGCTGGTCGTCGTTGTCTTCCCGATTTTGGTCTACGGGCTGATCCGGCTGAATCGTCAGTACAGCGCCGAAGCCTCCGTCCTGGAGATGTCGCGCACCGAGCGCCCCGAGCTGGCCAAGTATGCGCGGCTGCGGGTGTTCGTCTTCGTGGACACGGTCGACCTCGCCGAAGTCGAGGCGCTGCGCTACGGGAAGGGGCTGCACGCTGACGAATTGACCGCGGTGCACTTCGTGGTCGACGCCGATCATTCGGCCAAGCTGCAAGAGCGCTGGCAGCACTTCGAGCACGATACTCAGTTGCGGGTGATCGACTGTCCGGACCGCCATTTGAGCCGGTCAGCGCAAGAGCTTGTGCTGCAGGTGAAACGAGATCACCCGGAGACCAAGGTCACGGTGCTGTTGCCGCGCCGGACGTACTCCGCGATGCTCGGCCGGCTGCTGCACGACCGCACGGCCGACAAGATGGCCCGGGCGGTCAGCCGCATCCCGGGTGCGACCGCGATCATCGTGCCCTACGACGTGGAGTCGCGTATCGCACGGGTTGATCCCGATGCGCTGACCCAGGCGGGTCACGCCTAGTACGGTCTAACGGCGGGCGACGCCGAATCCCGTAGGAGGTGGTCGTGACAGCTGAGGTCGACGAGCAGGACCTACCGCCGTCCTTCTCCGACGTGGTCAAGCGCGTCTTCCTGGGCAAGCCGCTGATCAGCCAGGAGTTGTCCAACGAACGGCTGTCCAACCCCGTTGCGCTGGGCGCGCTTTCGCCCGACGCGATCTCGTCCACGGCCTACGGTCCCGAGCAGATCCTGACGGAGCTGCTCCCGCATGCCGGGCTCGCGGCGTTCATCTTGTTGCTGCCCATCATGGGCGTGATCCTGTTGATCCTCGCGTTGGTCGCCGCGTCGTACCGGCAGGTCGTGGCGGTTTACACCAAGGCCGGCGGCTCCTACATCGTGGCGCGGGAGAACTTCGGGCCCAAGGTGGCGCAGGTCGCGGCCGCGGCACTGTTGATCGACTACGTCGTGACAGTGGCCGTGCAATCGGCGGCGGGCACGGTTGCGGTGGCGTCGGCGCTGCCGGCGGTCGGGCCCTACAGCATGGAGATCACCGTCACGGTGGTACTGCTGATCTGCTATCTGAATCTGCGCGGCCTGCGCGAAGCCGGGCTGCCGTTTGCGATCGCCACCTATTCGTTTGTGGTGATGCTCATCGTGATGATCGTGACCGGCGTTGTCCGGCATCTTGTTTGGGGCCTTCCGCAATACGATCCCGGCCACGCTGCCGGAGCGGTACCGGTGCATCAAGGCGGCGGTCTGGTAATGGGCGCGACAATCTTGGTGGTGCTGCGGGCGTTCGCCAACGGTGGCTCGTCGCTGACCGGGGTGGAAGCCATTTCCAACACTGTCAACGTCTTCCGTAAGCCGCAGAGTGTCAACGCGCGCCGGGTGCTCACCGCGATGGCTTGCATTCTGGGGCTCCTGCTGGCCGGTGTCGGCTATCTTGCCTACGCCACGCACGCCGCGCCGTATCTCAGCGAGTATCCGTCGGTGCTTTCCCAAATTGCCCGAGTGGTTTTCGGCAACGGGGTCATCGGCGACAGCATGTACGTCCTCGTACAGGTGTCGACCGCGGCCATCCTGTACACCGGCGCCAACACCAGCTTCAACGGTTTTCCCGCGTTGGCGAGTTTCGTTGCCGAGGACCGCTTTCTGCCGCGCCAGCTCATGCAACGCGGTTATCGGCTGGTGTTCTCGAACGGGATCCTCACGCTCGCAGCGCTGTCGCTGGCGCTGTTGGTGTTCACTGGCGGATCGGTCAACGCGCTAGTGCCGTTTTACGCGATCGGGGTGTTCACCGGTTTCTCCATGGCCGGCTACGGAATGTCCAAATACCATCTGACGCACCGGGAACGGGGCTGGCAGTACCGGTTGGCGATCAACTTCTCGGCGGCGGTGCTCTCGACGATCGTGGTGGGCATCTTCGCGGTGGCCAAGTTCACCGAGGGCGCTTGGCTGGTCGTTGTTGTCTTCCCGATCTTGGTGTTCGGGTTGATTCGGCTCAATCGCGAATACCGGGCCGAGTCGGCGATCCTGGAAGCATTCCGCACCGATCGTCCGCAGCTGACCAAATATGCCCGCCATCGGCTCTTCGTCTGCGTCAACTCGCTTGATCTCGCGGTGCTCGAAGCACTGCGGTACGGCAAGGGTCTGCGTGCCGACGACTTGGTCGCGGTGCATTTCATGATCGACTCGGACCATGCCGCCGCGCTGCGAAAGCGTTGGGATGACTTCGATCTCGACGTCCCGCTGCGGGTGGTCGACTGCCCCGACCGACAGATCGTCCGCGCCGTGCAAACGCTGGTCGTGAAGGCCCGCAACGAGCGTCGCGACACCCACGTGACGGTGTTGCTGCCGCGCCGGACGTATGCGCCGTTGCTGGGACGGCTGCTGCACGACCAAACCGCGGACAAGATCTCCCGGGCGGTCAGCCGAATCCCGGATGCGGCGGCCACCATCGTTCCCTACGACGTCCAGTCCCGGATCCGCGAAGCATTCCCGGACATCTTGGAGCAGCGCATCGCTGCCAAAGTCGAAGAGATCGAGATGCGGATCTGGCGGGGCGAAGAACAGCCCGCGGAGGACTACGAGCACCCGGAAAAGCCCGCCGCGGTGATCGAGGTGAACAGCCTGATTCCGGGGCGCCGCGCCACGGTCGAAGGCCGCGTCAGCCAAGTCGAAGACATCACCAAACGTGGAAAGACGTTCCGCTGGATCGTCGTCGGAGATGACAGCGGCGAGGTCCGGGTGACCTTCCGGCCCGGGCACGGCGACGACGTACAGCCTGGGCAGGTCCTGCGCCTGACCGGAAAAGCGACCCAGAGTGGCAACAAACAGGTGGCGATGGATGATCCGACCTACTCGGTGATCGAGACGCCCGAGGAGTCTTAGGGCGGCGACGTAGGGTGCAACCCGTGCACGTCCACCCTGAGGTCTCCGACGCGCTGGCCGCCGGCCGGCCGGTTGTCGCCCTGGAGAGCACGATCATCAGTCACGGTCTGCCGCGACCGGACAACCTGCGTGTCGCACGCGAGATCGAGGCGGCGGTGCGATCCGGCGGGGCGGTGCCTGCGACTATCGCGATCATCGACGGTGAGCCGCACATCGGGCTGGATGATGCGGGACTGCGGCGTGTCGCCGAGAGCGAGACGATGGTGAAGGTGAGCGTCCGCGACGTCGCGGTGCTCGCGGCCCGGGGTGGAGACGGCGCGACGACCGTCGCTTCGACCGCGCATCTGGCTGCGGCAGTGGGTATCTCGGTGTTCGCCACCGGCGGGCTGGGCGGCGTTCATCGCGATGCGCGCGACAGCTGGGACGAGTCCGCGGACCTGATGACTCTTTCGCGCACCGGCGTGCTGGTGGTCTGCGCCGGTGTGAAGTCGATCCTGGATGTCGGCGCCACCCTCGAGCGACTGGAATCGCTCAACGTCGGCGTGATCGGCTATCGCACGGATCGGTTTCCCGGCTTCTACCTGGCCGATTCGGGTCATCCGGTGGGCTGGCGGGTGGAGTCGCCGCAACAGGTCGCCGATGTGTTGCACGCCCGACGGCGGCTGAGTACCGACGGATATGGGCTGGTGCTGGCCAACCCGATCGCGCCCGCGGACGAGATGGACCGCGCGTTGCACGACCGGGTGCTGACCGCCGCGCTGGCCGCCGCCCAAGCCGCGGGTGTGTACGGCAAGGACGTCACGCCGTTCCTGCTCGACTACTTCCATCGCGAGACGCACGGTGCCTCGCTGTCGGCCAACGTTGAGCTGGTGCTGTCCAATGCGCGGCTGGCGGCGGAGATTGCGGCGCTGGTTGACCTGCCTACGGCGTGAGGATGTAGTCGTCGTCTTTCGGTTGACTCAGCATGCGGGTCAAGCGCTTTCGGTCGAACGGCCACAGGTCGATGTGGTTGTCGTCGGCGAAATACCAAGAGTTGCAACCGGTGTTCCACACCGTCGGCACCATCGCCTCGGCGACGTCGTCGGCGAAGCGGTCGGTGGCTTCCTCGGTGACTTCGACGGCGGTGATCTCGCCGTCGCGGAAACGCTGCAGCCAGCGGGTGATGTAGCGCGCGGTCAACTCGGCGACGTGTTGCAGCGAGATGGACCCGGTGGGCGAGTTGGGGCCGAGCACCATGAACAGATTGGGGAATCCGGGAATCGCGGTCATTCCCCAGGCCCGAGGGCCTTTCGCCCAGGCGTCGTCGATCGACAGTCCGTTGCGGCCGCGCAAGGTCATCGGGCGCATGTAGTTGTGGGCCGCGAAGCCGGTGGCGAGCACGATCGCATCCAGATCATGGTGGACGCCGTCGGTGGTTCGCAGGCCGGTCGGCGTGATCTCGGCGATTGGCTCGCTGACAAAGCTGGCGTTCGGCCTGGAGATTCGCCGGTAATAGTCGCCGGAGAGCACCTGCCGCTTGCAGAGCGGTTCGTAGTCAGGGTTCAACTTGGCGCGAAGAGCCCTGTCCCGCACCAGGGCTCGCAAGCACATCCACCCGTAACGCTGGGCCGCCCGGCGCCGCCACGTCGGCCGGATGACCAGGTCGACCAGGTAGTCGGAGCCGACGAATTGAGCGAGCCTGACCGTCTTGTCCTGCCTCGGCAACCTCCGCAGTAGCCGACCGACGATGCGGGGTTGCCGTAGTCGCATCGGCATCCACATCACCCACTGCGGCGTGCGAACGAAATGGGTGATGTGCGCCGTCTCGGGCTGTAGCGCTGAAAACACCTGCACCCCAGTCGAACCAGCGCCAATCACCCCTACCCGTTTGCCCTCCGCATCGATGTCAGTCCAGCGCGCAGTATGCACCACCGGTCCGGTGAACGAGTCGAGGCCCGGCAGGTCCGGGATGAACGGGTGGTGCAGGATTCCGGTTGCCGCGATGACGAAGTCCGCCTCGATCTCTTCCCCGCTCGCGGTGGACACCCGCCAGCGGTTCTCGTCGAGCACTGCCTCGGTGACTTCGCAGTCAAGCCGCAGATGCGATTTCAGCGCCAGCGTATCGATGAGGTCGCGGTGGTAGCGCTGGATCTCGTCGCCGGTCGCCCACACGTGTTTCCAGTCGGGCTTAGGCGCGAAGGCGAATTGATAGCCGTAGGAAGGCACATCGCAACGCAGACCCGGATAGCGGTTCCAGTGCCACACGCCACCGACGTCTGAACCCTTCTCCAGGATGGTGAAGTCGTTGAAGCCGGACTGTTTCAGCACATGAGCGACGGCGATCCCCGCCATTCCGGCGCCGACGATGACGATCCGGGGATCCCGCCCGTGGGGCGCGGCGGTCATGGGGAAACGGTATGCCCGCCGAAACTGCCGCAGCAAGAGCTATGGCCGGGGAGAAGATCAACTGTGCGCCCCCGGGCAGTACACGCTGATGGCATCTAACAAGAACGGACGTACCTGCGGACCCGGCACCCCCTGACCCTCCAGGTCGGCGGCAAGTTGCAACATGGCGCTGCTGAACGGGCTCGGCATCGCGCCGAAGTGAAAGGTCCACGGTTGAGAGCGAGAAAGACTGTCGTTATCGCACCGTTTATGCGCAAGCGCGATCAACTGCTCCGGAGGGCCGCCGGCAATTCCGTCCCTCGACAGCAACCCCAAAAACTGGTCATCCTGCGCGTCAGCGTGAGCGACAGCACCCGTCATGAGTACAGCGGCGGCCGCGAAAGCCGGAAGAAATGGATCGACGTTCATGGCTAAGAGTGGCACTGATCGCTGAGAACCGCGAGTCGCGGCAGCAATCGGATCCATCCGACATCAAGCGTGCCGGGATCGACCGATGCTTACGGGATGTCGTCGTCGCTGTCGTCGCGGAGCAGTTCTTCGGGGTGGTGGAAGATGTTGGTGCGGGGTTGGCCGCGATACTCCAAAGAACCTTTTAAATGCGGTGTGGATGCCGGGCCGGGGAGCGACGTGCACAACTGTGGTGAATAGCCCTCAGGGACATACTCATCCGACCTCCGCCGCTGCCGGTGGCGTCGCACTCTGGAGCAGCCGGAAGACCGCCGCCCAGAGGCTGGAGACGGGTCGCGGGCAGCACCTTTCGCTTGCGTCGTTCTTCATGTTGTACTAGGACGTCATAGATAGTCATGATGCGAATATCAAGGAGAGCCGTCATGGGAAAGACCCTGGTAATCACGGGTACTGCGTCCGGGTTCGGCCGTTCGACTGTGCAGCGCTTCGCTGCCGAGGGCTGGAACGTGGTCGCCACGGTCCGCAAGGAGGCCGATCTCGAGGTGCACTCGGACCTCGAGCAGGTACGTACATTGCTGCTCGACGTCAACGACGAGGCCGCCGACACCGCGTTCGCTGCTACCGCACTCGACCAGTTCGGTGGGGCCGACGCGCTGGTCAACAACGCCGGTTATTACCAGATGGGTCCGGTTGAAGCGAGCACGATGCAGCAGGTCCACGACCAGTTTCAGACCAACGTCTTCGGTCTGATCGCTTTAACCAAGGCGTTCCTGCCGGCCTTTCGTCAGCAGCGCTCCGGAGTGATCGTCAACCTTTCGTCGATCAGCGCCGATCAGGGCTATCCGTACACGGCCGTATACGCGGCCTCCAAGGCTGCGGTTGCCGCGTTCACCGAAGGACTCAACGTCGAGATGTCGAGCTTCGGGGTCAGCGCGAAGGCGATTTTCCCCGGCCAGCACAGCACCCGCATCTTCACCAAGATCGATTCCGCGGCCGATGTGCCCGAGGATTATCGGGAGGCCATGGCCTCCTTCTTCGCCGCCAACGCGTCTGGTTCCGCACCGGAGGTCACCTCCGACGTGATCTTCGAAGCGGTCACCGACGGCAAGGACGGTCAGGCCCGCTACTACTCGGGGCCCGATGCGGTCGCGATTCCACGCGCCCGCCAACTGCTCGGTTCGTCCTGGTACTGGGAGGAATTCCGGGCCGCGAACACCGGCAACCCCAGCCCGTTGTGGAATGCGTTGATGCCGCGTGGCGGGGACGCCGTCGAGATGGGGGTGTGACCACTAAGGCCGACGACGCACCGTGCAGAGGGTTGCTCGCCAACTGCTCGGTATGGCTTCGAGTCGGCGCCCCTTGGTCCGCCAGACCGACGTCGACCGCGGCCACGCACCAGGGGTCAGCATTCCGGAGTCTGCACGCGTCATGGCTAGCGAGCAATGGATACGAGAAATAAAGAGAGTCAACGAGATTCTGTGAACGCGCGGTGGGTGGTCAGGGACGTTCTCGGGTGAGCGTCATGGCTCCTGCGATCGGACCGCCACCGTTGGACACCAACGCGACTTCGGCATCGGCCACCTGTCGAGCGGTGGCTTGTCCCCGAAGTTGGGTGACCGCTTCGTGGATGAGGCCGTATCCGTGCAGTCGGCCGCCCGAGAGTTGGCCTCCGCCAGTGTTCAATGGCAACTCACCGCCCAGTGATATACGTTGCCCACCTTCCAGATAGGGCCCGGCTTCGCCACGGCCGCAGAATCCCAGCGACTCCAGCCAGACCAAGGCCAGGATGCTAAATCCGTCGTAGAGCTGCGCGACGTCGACGTCGGCCGGACGCAGCGCACTGCGTTCCCACAGCTGCTCGGCCGCCCCTTGGGAGGCCATTGAGGCCATGTCGTCGTGCTGGTCCCATGACGGCCGCCCGCGTAGCGCGGTGCCGAACGCTTCGAAGAACACCCCGCCGTGTCGACTGTCGTTCGCACACTCTTGTTGTGAAACGACCACTGCCGTCGATCCGTCGACCGGGATGTCGCAGTCGAACAGACACAGCGGTGAGGAGATCATCCGGGCGCCGAGATAGTCCTCGAGGGTGAGCGGCGTTCGCAACGCAGCGTTGGTGTTGAGGGCGGCATGGCGACGCTGCACGAGTGCTATCTGCCCGAGTTGCTCGCGGGTGGTGCCATAGTCGAAGAAGTGCCGCGTCGCCACCGGCGCAAGCCAGTTCGCGGCGGAGATGGCTCCGAAGGGCGCCATCCACCGACCCATCCCGGATGCCGACGCCCCGTCGGCTCCAAGCACCGACCCGCGGCCGGACTGGCCCTGCGCCGTAGATTCGGTCACCGTGCGATAGACCAGCACGTGGCGAGCCATTCCCGTGGCGATGGCCATGCAGGCGGCAACGATCGCGCCGAGCTGGCCGGGGAGTTCCGCGGCGCCTTGGTACCACTGAAGATTCAGCCTCAAGGCGTCCTGCACGTCGTAGACAGCCGGGCCGCCGTAGCCGAACGTCGCGATCGGATCCCCACCGGGATAGGTCGACAGCCCGTCGATGTCGGCGCTGCGCAGACCGGCGTCGGCGATGGCGCTCCGGCACGCTTCCAGCGTGAGGTCCAGCGATGATCGCCCCAAGCGCCGACCCACCGCCGACTGCCCGATTCCCGTCAACGCGGACGCGTGTTCGAACCTGTTGTCTGACAAGGGGTTAGACCGCCTCGATCGGCATGAACACCGGGTACCAAGAGCCGTGACGGTGCACGAATCCCACACTCACCCGCATGCCGACGTACGCAACGTCGAAGGGGCAGTTCACCAGGTTGGTGGTCAGCCGCAGGCCCTGCTGCTCGTCGAGTTCGACCATGGCGATGATGTAGGGGCGCTGACCGGGCACCCATGGTTGGTGGTTGACGGTGAGGGTATGTATCCGACCTGTCCCCGAGACGACGCGCGGCTCACATCGGGTGCCTTCGCAGCGTGGGCAAAATCCCACCGGCGGGTGCACGAAGTATCCACAGTCACGGCACCGTTGCATCCGCAGCAGTCCATCGGCGCCACTGGCCCAGAAGAAGGCACAGTCGGGGTCCACGGCCGGGGTCATCCGGTGAATCAGGACGTCGTCGACGACGGGTCCTGCCGCACCGGCGACGGGGGAGTGGTCCGCACCACCTCTCATCGTGCCGTCAGCTCGCGTAGCTGATTCCGGCATCGACCGGTAGCGCTATTCCGGTGATGTAGCGACCGGACTCGCCGACCAGGTACAGCACCGCGCGACTGACGTCGATCGGGTCCACCATCTGGACGGGCAGGGTGTTCTGGAAGGCGTGCGCGGTCTTGACGTTCTCCTGCATGTAGGCGGGGAAAAAGTCGTTGACCACCATCGGCGTGTCACACCCGGTCGGGTGCACGGTGTTGACGCGGATGCTGTGCTCTGCCAGGCCTGCGGCGTAGGCGCGGGCCAGACCCACCACGCCGGACTTCGCCGCGACGTAGCTGTCGAAACCGCCGGACAGGTCGGTGTACATCGGCCGCAGCCCCGACACCGAGCTGATGATCACGATCGACCCGCCGCGGCCGCCCTCGATGAGCATCGGGGCGGTGATTTGCAGGGTGTTCCACGTTCCGGTCAGCATGACATCGATGCCGTCGCGCCACTCTTGCCGGTTCAGTGTGTGCGGGACGAGGCTTTGAGTCATGACGCCGGCATTCGCGACGACGACGTCCAGACGGCCGATGTCGGCCACGGCCTCGGTCACCGCGGTATCGAACGCGTCGTAGTCGCGGACGTCGACTTGGCGCGCAATGATTCGTCGTCCGGTCTTCTCGACGAGCCGGACGGTCTCGGCGAGGTCCTCGGGGGTGGACATCGGATAGTGGACGGTCTCGAGTTGACGACAGATGTCGACCGCGATGATGTCAGCGCCCTCCTCGGCGAGCAGTTCCGCGTGCGCCCGGCCCTGTCCCCGCGCCGCCCCGGTAATCAGCGCAACCTTGCCTTCCAACGCACCCATGAAACGCTCCTCATATCTACCTATGATGTCTTAGTAAAACATGGCGCAGCAGGGAACGGAAGGCCCTGGTGCTCCCACGGGCGGGCCGCGCCGGGGCTCCGCCGACACCCGCGATCGAGTGGATCGACCGCTCCGTCGTCCGCTGCGCGGGTGTGTCATACGTGGATGCGGGCACGTCGAGCGTTCGTCGCCGGGGATGCGTGATGTCTCACAGGGTCGGTCGGCACCACGGTCCCGCGCGGGTTCAGCCGTGGTCGGGGGCGATGTTCTGGTTGTAGCGCAGCAGGTTCTTGGGGTCGTATTCGTTCTTCAGTGCGACCAGGCGCGGATAGCTGGCGCCGTAGGAACGGGCCACCGTTTCGGATGTCTCTCCGGTGGACAAGAAGTTGGAATAGAGCCCCGCGGTGTACTTTTCGATCCTCGACCACAGGTCGCGGGTCCACGCGACATTCTTCTGGTCATCGTTGGGGTCGCGCCACATGGAGGTTCCCAGGAAGCTGAACGCCGCGCTCCGGTTGGGAAACGCCGCGCTGGCTGCGGGGATACGGCTGATCGCTCCGCCCATTTGCTCGATGGCCAGGACGGTGCGCGAGGAGGGAACGCTGGCGAAGTGCGCGCCGAATTCGGCGATCAGCTCGTCGCTCAGCTCGTTGAAGAACCCCGACTTCCAGTAGTTGCGCTGACCACTCTTGAACGTGCCGTCGAACATGCAGTGGAAGTCCCGGTAGGACATCTCCTTCTGCGTCACGTCGAGCGGGGCACCGAAGTCGACGACCGAGGCAATGGCCTTTCGGCCCGTCTCGGGGTCGCCGAACCAGGCGGCGAACACCGTCACGCACGGCCCGGTTTCGGGGATCGTGAGCAGGTTGACGGCGATGATCAGATCGTCCTCGGCGTCGCGGGTCTGTTGGCGGTAGTGGGCGATGACGTCGCCGAGCGCCTCTAGGGGGTAGGTGGCCACGCCGACGCCCACCGGCGTGGTGTGGGGGTGCAGGGCGAAGTCGAAGGCGGTGACGACCCCGAAGTTGCCTGCGCCGCCGCGCAGTCCCCACAGCAGTTCTGGGTTGTGGTCCTCGTCGGCGCGGACGAGGTGGCCTCCGGGGGTGATGACGTCGGCGCCGATCAGGCTGTCGCAGGTGAAGCCGTACTTGCGCATCAGCCAGCCGATGCCCCCGCCGAGGGTCAGTCCCGCGACTCCGGTGGAGGAGATGTTGCCGCCGGTGGTGGTGAGCCCGAACGCTTGTGTCTCCCGGTCGAATTCGCCCCAGTTCACGCCCGGCTGGACGCGCACGGTGTGCGCATGCGGGTCGACGTGCACGCCCTTCATCTTTGAGACGTCCAGCACCAGGCCGCCGTCGTTGAGTGCATTGCCGGCGACGTTGTGCCCTCCGGCGCGGATGGCGAAGGGTACGTTCTGGGTATCGGCCCAGCGCAGCACCTCGGCGACGTCGCCGGGCCCCAGGCATTCGATGATCACCCCGGGAGATTTGCTGATCATGGCGTTGTAGATGGTGCAGACGTCTTCGTACTCCGAGGTGCCGGGGTCGAGCACGCGGCCGCGCAGACTGCGGGTCAGCCCGGCCGGCAGGGCGTCGAGGGTGACGGCGGGGAGGCCAGGGTCGAGGTCGGTGCTCATGGCGATGTCCTTCGTGTGTTTTGTGAGGGGTGAATCATCGGTGGGTGACGACGAGGGGCAGTACTTCGGGTCCGTGCAGCATCCCGGCGGGTGCGGTCAGCACCGGTGGGGCGGACAGTTCCAGGCCGGCGAACCGTTCGGCGAGAACGCTTAGGGCGGCTTCCATTTCGGTCCGGGCGAGCGCCGCGCCCAGGCAATGGTGGGTTCCCCAGCCGAAGGGCAGGTCGAAGCGCTGGGTTCGGTCGAGGCGGAATTCGTCGGGATGCTCGAATCGGGCCGGGTCGTGGCTGGCGGTGAGCAAGTTCAGGATGATGCGGCGCCCGGGTTCGACCCGCACGCCGTGCACGTCGAACGGTTCGCGGGGAATGCGGACCACGAATCGGGTCACCGGGCGGATGCGCAGGGCTTCTTCGACCGCGGCCGGTACCAGCGCCGGATCCGCGTGCAGCAGCGGCCAGGTGTCGCTGTCGATCAGTTCCAGCACCGCGGAGGCGAGTTGGTACCGGGTGGTGTCCTGTCCGGCGAAGATCAGGTTCACCAGGCTCCAGGCCAGTTCCCGATCAGTCAGGGCGCCCTCGGTGGCCTGCACCGCGATCAACGAGCTGATGACGTCATCGTCGGGTCGGCGCCGGCGGGCTGTCGCCAGGTCGCCGACATAGTCGGCCAGCCGCTGCAGGGCAGCGTCGATCCGCTCGAAGTGCGGCGCCAAGGGGACCGCGGCCAGCAGATGCAATTCGGTGGCCGCACCGGTGAAGATCCCGATGTCCTCGGGCGGGATGCCGAGCAGTCCACACAGGACCTGCATGGGGTACGGGCTGCTGAACTGTGCCACGAACTCACACTGTTGGCCGTTCCACGCATCGATGAGGGCCGCCGCGGTGTGGTGCATCGCCGAACGGCGCTCGGTGACGTGGCGGACGCGGAATCCGGCGCTGAGCACCCGACGGATCCGGCGGTGCGTGTCGCCGCGCATCGCCACCAGCAGGCCCTCGTCGGCGAACTCGAGCAGCGACGCCGGGCCGCCCATCTGGCGGTACGCACTGGCGTCCTGGGAGTCCAGGCGCGGATCCGAGATCAGTGTAGTGACCGTGGCGTAGTCCAATATCTCCACGCCGCGGCGCGTCCGGCAGATCTGCCCGCCGCCCGCGCCCGCCCAAAGAGTGCCCACGGCGTCGCGGTCAAAGTCGGCGCTGAGCACGTCGACGAACGGCAGATCCGCTTCGCGACGCATCGAGACGTCGTTCCGCATGGGCCACCCCTTTCTACTTCATATATATCATAGTTATATATCACAAAGCATACGGTGGATCGTCGTCGTTCGCGTAGGTCACGAGTCCGTAGCCGTAGAACTCCGCCGCGTTGGCCGGGGAGACCGCCCGGGTGTTGGTGCGCTCCAGAGTGATGCGCAGTGCATCGATACGGCGCTGCGAGGCGGCTAGTTCCTCGGCCACCTGCGCCACCTCGGCCGGGTCTGGGCCTGGGTGGCGGCTGCTCAACTCGGCGTGATGGGACTCCTCGGCAGCCACTTCGTCGGCCAGGCGCACGCGGGCCTCGTTATAGGTCAGCAGGTCCAGATCGTCGTCTGTCTCGTCACGGGCGGGCTCGTCGGTTCCGAAGTCATTCGCGCTGTGAGTCATTGGGTCCTCGTTCTCGTCGTAGCGGTTCCGGCGGCGCGGGTGGTTGCGCCGAGGCCCGACGCCCACTATCCTAGCTGTCATATCTTACTAAGATATATCTGAGTGGGAAAGGTCCGATCCGGGCCCCAGTACACGAGATGGCGAGGAGCAACGATGCCTCTTCAGGACTACATGCAGATCCTGTCGGTCGACGATCACCTGATCGAACCTCCGCGGGTCTTCATGGACCGACTTCCGCGCCAGCACCTCGAGATGGGCCCGCGCATCATCGAGGACGAGAAGGGTCACCACGTGTGGACCTTCGAAGGACGGCGGTACCCGCAGATCGGTCTGAATGCGGTCGCGGGAAAGGATGCCAAGGATTACGGCACCGAGCCGGTGCGCTACGAGGACATGATCCCCGGATGCTACGACGCCGCCGAGCGTGCCAGGGACATGGATCTCGATGGGGTGCGCGCGGCGATGTGCTATCCCTCATTTCCCGGCTTCGCCGGGCGGGTGTTCCTGCAGGCCAACGATCACGAGCTGGCTCGTTTGTGCCTTCAAGCCTGGAACGACTTCTCCGTCGACGAGTGGAGCGGCTCGGCCCCGGGGCGCTTCATCCCGCTGGCCATGCTGCCGGTCTGGGATACGTCGTTGTGCGTGAAGGAGATCGAGCGGGTCGCGACGTCGGGCGCCCGGGGCATCACCTTTCCGGAGAATCCGGCGCCGCTGGGCTTACCGTCGTTTCACACCGACCACTGGGACCCCGTTTTCGCGGCCTGCGAAGACGCGGGTCTGCCCCTATGTCTGCATTTCGGCTCCTCCAGTCACGTCCCGGGCTTCGCGGCCGACGCCCCATTGGCGGTGTCCATCGCGCTGTACAGCACCAATTTGATGGCCACCACCACCGATCTGCTGTTCTCCGGGGTGCTGCAACGTCATCCACGGCTGCAGATCGTGCTGGCCGAGGGCGGGATCGGCTGGATCCCCTACATCCTGGAGCGGTGCGACTACGTCTGGGAACGCCACCGCTGGTATCAGGACATCGACCGCGACACCAGGCCCTCGGATCTGTTCCGTAAGCACTTCTTCGGCTGCTTCATAGACGACAACTTCGGCGTCGCCGTCCGCGACCAGATCGGCATCGACAACCTCACCTTCGAGGTCGACTATCCGCATTCGGATTCGCAATGGCCCAACACACGCAAGTACGCGGC
>NZ_JBAPRN010000069.1:0-6005 GCF_049281135.1 Mycobacterium sp.
CTGGCAGTCTGAGGAGACCAGCTCGCTGGACATACCCGGGTAGGCGAAGAACGAGACCGGCGTTTGCGCCTCCACCAAAATCACCTGACGGTAGCTGGCGAGTTGGGCTCTGGCGGCGTCGATGTCGTACAGCAGACGGTCAATCTGGGGCCGCCCGGCGCCCCGCTCCACGCGGGAAGGAAACGTTTCGCTCAACAGGCCGGCGCCGGTCGCATCCGCGATGCGACGAGCGTGGCCCAGCGACACGCCGCGAAGAGCCCGGCCGCCCAGCAGCAGCAAGCAGCTCTCGCCGGAGTCCAGCACCTTGGCTGCGTTGGCCACAGCTAAATCGTCAACACCACACGGCGCGGGCGCGCCGAGCGGCGGGCCAGGCACGGCGCCTTCGTTCCACGACACATCGGCCGGAAGAATCAGAGTTGCGACCTCCGCTGGCGGGCCGCAGGCGGCCGCGACCGCTGCGGCAGCCGATTTCCCGACGTCTTCGGCGCGGGCGGGGCGGTCAACCCATCCCGAGAACGTTCTCGCGGCAGCGTCGATATCAGATTCCAATGGCGCGTCGAACTGTTTGTGATATGTCGCGTGATCACCCACGATGTTCACCAGCGGCACATTGGCGCGACGCGCGTTGTGCAGATTTGCCATTCCGTTCGCCATGCCCGGCCCGAGATGTAGAAGTGTCGCGGCCGGCCGATCGGTCATTCGCGCATAACCGTCGGCAGCACCCGTGGCGACGCCCTCGAACAAGCCCAGGATCGTGCGCATTTCGGGCACATCATCGACGGCGGCCACAAAATGCATCTCCGAAGTTCCAGGATTCGCAAAGCAAACCGTCACGCCTGCGCCAATCAGCGTGTGCAGCAACGCGTGTGCACCGTTCATCAAGCTCCTCCAGACGATGAGTCGGTCACCCGTTTCGGTGCCGCCCCCACAGATTACTGTAGCCTCATGGCTACAGTAGGCCAAGGGTACAGCGTCGGCGCCAGGTTCCGCACCCATCGTGGAACCGTTGGCAGCGGCGCGGTGTCGTTGTGCACCTACCGCCGCCGCAACGTCGTGATCACTTGCTCGGCTGCTCCGGCATCCGATTTCACTGGTGTCCCAATACAGATGACCAGTCGTTGCAGCTGCGCCAGTGTGGGTCAGACCGACCTGAGATGCCGGCCCCCTCTCCTCATTGAGTGGGCGTGGCCTGACCCCGAGTCGAGATCGCGGACTGTGACTTGCGAGTCAGCAAACTGATCGCTGGAGATTGCATAACCCCGGATATCCGGGCGCGCAAGCGGCTTGTTGGGGTTGGGATATCGAGCGCGCGGTCGAATGTGCGTAGACACATTTCGGTGAGCTCAGCTCGCGAGATAGTCTGCGAATCAATCCATTTCACGCAGACCGCGCGAACGAACGCCAGCCAGCCCGCCACGGCGATCTCGGTGGCATCGCGCGGATGCCCCTCCGCGACGAGTTGATCAACCAGAAGTCGGCCCACGACATTGAGCTCTTCGGCGACGATCGCCTGGATTGCCGGGTCATCCGACAATCCACCGCGGTTGATCGTGATTGCTTCGAAGGGATGATCGACAAAAGATTGAATGTGGGCGTCGAGTGCAGAAGCAAGCTGTTCGGCCAGCGGTAGCTCCGGATCAGGGCTGACGCGTGCCAGGAACCGGTCAATGGCCCGCTTGAACAGCGCTACGTATAGGTCTCGCTTACTCGAAAAGTGGTGATACATCAACGATCGCGACACACCCGCGACCGCAGCGATGTCCTCCATGAGGACATCGTCATAGGGCTTTTCCGCGAACATCGCAGCCGCGGTATCGAGCAGGTGATCGCGCCGCTGCTGCGGTTCCAGTCGACGTCGTGTCACGTGCCGCCACCGCCGACATGCAGCCCTGGGCTACCAACCCACACCGCGCTAAGCCGCCCTGTATACCCGCCAACGAACGACTTTGATTTACCGCGGACCAATTCACGAGGTCCGGTCAGGTGCAGAACGCAGGCCCGTGTGTGCTGTGCATCGGAGCGATTACGAAGCGTCAAATGCACCCCTGGAGGTACGGATCGCGCGGCGGCGGTGAGTTGAATTGGATTGCGACGGCGAGCGGTTGAGAATGCGACGGGAAATCATCACGGAACTTCGCGGTCGCGCCGCCCAAAATGCTGGGAAGAATCTGCACGAAATCGACGCGAAGCGCGACTTCCCGCTGGGCATGCAGTGCCCGGTAGCCCAGCCACCCCGCCAGCCCCCCGATCGTCACGACCAAGACTAAGCCCAGCAAGACCAGCAGGCGTGCACGGTGGCGCCCGCCGGCCACTGTTTGCCGGCGCTCATCGGGCGGACCGCCTACCGCGACGTCGCGTTGGCTGGCCGGCGCGGCGACGCGGTCACTGGCATCGCACTCGGTGGTCACCGCGGTGTAACTGACGCGCAGGATGGGGTACCCGTTGCGCGGGCTAGTGATCGCTAGCATGTCGGCTCCTACACAATTGCGCTCCCCCGACGCGGAACGCCCGAGTGCCGCACGGTTGGATCCGACGTTAAATGGCGCCTACGGCAGACTACGAGTCAATTATGGCACGTCGATGTCCGTTGCTGGCCGACTATGGTGAGCGCTCAACAGCCCCGGCCGAGCATCGCGGATAGCCCTCCTCACCCATGATGTGATAGCAGGCTATCAGGTCGGTTAGGGTATGACGGTGCCTACATCCGTGCGCGGGCTGCGCGCCGACGCCGCCCGCAACGTCGAGCGCATCATCGACGCCGCGCAGCGGGTCTTTGCGCGCGCCGGCTCAGCAGCGGTGATGGAGGACGTTGCCGCCGAGGCCGGCGTGGGAGTGGCGACCGTTTACCGGCGCTTCCCGACCAAGGAAGTGCTTCTCAGGGCGATTCTGGATCGCAAATTCGATGAGTTTTTGGGGGCTACCAGCCAAGCCCAGCATGAGGCCGATCCGCCTGTTGCGATGCGCCTAGCCCTCAGCGGCGCCGTGGCTTTCCTCACCGAAGACCCCAACACCATCGCGGCGGCCACGAGCAGCGGCCTGTGGACGATGGATATGGCATATCGATTTTTCGAGCCGGTCGGCCAAATTGTGCGCCGCGGCCAGAAGGCCGGCGTCTTCCGTCGTGACCTGGTGCCCGATGATGTCCCGCGGATCGTGCTGATGCTCGTCGGCACGTTGCCGTCGATCTATCCGGAATCCGATGGCTGGCGCCGCTACGTGGACCTGATCCTGGACATGCTTACCGGCAGCCGCACAAAGCTGTCGGCGGCCAGTCCGGTACGCGAACACCGGCCGCCGCTGCCGGCGGACTAACCCAGGCCAGCTACTTCGGACAGTGAGGTCAATGATGCCGTTGGAGAACAACAAACCTGACGCGGATGGTTTGACACCACTGGCGGATGGGCTATATCGCGCAATTGCCGCGTGTAACTCGATCTCGCGCCAAAACGCGAGCAACCGTGCGGCTGCGGGGGGCCTGACGTCGCGTCAGCTGTCAATTCTTACGACCCTTGTTGAACGCGGACCACTCCGGACGTCGCAGGTGGCCGAATACGAGGGAGTTCGGCAAGCCACCATCAGCACGGCGATCCGCTCACTGGAATCCCTTGGGCTGGCCGAAAGGTCGCCAGATCCAACCGACAACCGATCAGTCCTGGTCGAAGCCAGCACCAAAGGCCGCGCGGCGCAAAGCGCCGCACTGGCCAATATCCTTGCGACTGGGGCACAGATGCTCTGCCGGCTGGATCAGACTGATCGCGACATACTGGCCCAGGCAGTCGCCCCGCTAAAGCGGCTTTTCGGCCAGAAAGTTACGCTTTCCGGCCACCACCGCTTCATGGCGCAACCGGGTGAGCAATGGCGATAACCAATCAACCGTCACGTCGGGACCGGGGTGCCGCACGGTGTTTGGCCGTCGCCGGCCGGTGATCAAAACCAAGGCCAGTTCAGCGGGCTTTCGCAAGCGGCGTCGCTGTGGCCGGGCCTGTGCCGAAGATCGGCCAACAGATTTCGGTGCGGTCAAAGGGTGCGAAATGGCCGGGCTCGGCACCGAGATAGCGTTCGCGGATTGGCCCTTGGTCGCTGATGAGATGTTCGGTGACGTAGGTGCCCAGATCCCCGTAGCTGCGATCAATATCGGTGTGCGAAGTCCCCAAGTGAGTCAGCATCGCGACCTCGGCGGCAGGAAGCACACGGGTATGCACGGGGCCGGGCGGGTGGATTGGATTGTCGGTGGGGATGAACACGCTGGCCTCACCTCGGGATTCGGTGAACAGTTCGCGTTCATAGAGTCCACCGACCGGCCCGCTCGGGTGTGTTCCCGATTCTCGGAATACCGCACTCAAATAGTCCGTGGCGGTGACGAACCATGTGCCGATCTCGTCGATGTCGATCGTGGCGGTGACCGCCCACACGGCGGTCTGGGGTTCGAAACGGACTTCAACTTTGGTCTGCCGCCGCGCCACGGAAAGTAGTTCGCCCAGCCCTCGGACCATGTCCTGGGTGCGCTGTAGCTGGTCCTCCATGCGTCGCAGGTGTGCGGTGATGATCTCGTTACGCTCGCCCACGTCGTCGGTATTCAGCAGCGCTTTCACATCGGGGATCGCCATGCCCAGGTACCGGAACCGCCGAATGATGTGGGCGCGATCAACTTGGCTGGTGTCATAGAACCGATAACCGTTGTGGGGGTCGACGTGTGCGGGCTCGAGCAACCCAAGGTCGTGGTAGTGCCGAAGCGCCTTCGTACTCAGACAGGCCATCACCGAAAAGTCACCGATTGACACTTGTGCGCCCATGAACAACCAATCCTTCCTGGCGGCCTCCAAGCTCGCCCCGTGAGCACCGCTGTCAAACTCATCGTGGAGCCTCCCCTTACAGGAAGGTCAACGTAACGGTCGGGCGCTCCCTCGGGCCTCCGGTCTTCGCGCGCGACGGATGATGGCCGGCCAATCCACCGGGCGCCATCTCAAATTACGGCCGGCATTTTGGTGACTCTGTCGACAGGGGTTGACCTTTCCCCTAGGGCAAGGCCGATTCTCGCAGCGATAGCCGCACAGCCCCGGTTGCAGTTGATCACCGCTAGCCGCGGACTGCAGAGCAAGAGGAGAACGATCATGAGGGACGCCGATTCACTGACCGGGCAGCGTGCGCTGGTCACCGGCGGAACCAAGGGCATCGGCGCGGCAATCGTCAACCGCCTGATCTCAGCGGGGGCGCGCGTCGCGACCACCGCCCGTACCGCTGCGCCAACTGCTGCCGAACTTTTTATACAAGCCGACATCAGTACCGACGACGGGGTCGACAGAACTGTCTCTGAGGTCCAAATCCATTTCGGCGGAATCGACATCGTGGTGCACAATGCCGGCGGGTACGACTTCGAACCCGACGCGGCGCAACACACCGACGCTCAGTGGTTGCAGGTCCTGAACCTCAACCTCTTGGCACCCGTCCGCATCGACCGTGCCCTGATTCCCGGCCTTATCCAGCAAGGGGCAGGAAACATCGTCCACATCACCTCGATCGCCGGCCTGATGCCAACCACCGGGCCGCTGCCCTACGCCGCCGCCAAAAGCGCGCTCCGCACCTATAGCAAGGGCCTATCGGCTGAACTGGGGCCCGCTGGAATCCGAGTCAACTCGGTGTTGCCCGGCTTCATCGACACAGAAGGCGCTCAACGGGTGCTCGACGCCATAATCGCGATGACAGGCGGCGACGAGCAGTCCGCCCGCCGTGAGTTGATACGCCAGCTCGGCGGCGTCGCCCTCAACCGTGGCGGCCGGCCCGACGAGGTCGCCGAACTCGTGGCGTTTGTCGTCTCCGATCGCGCGAGTTACATCACCGGAGCCGATTTCCATGTCGACGGCGGCACGATACCCACGCTATGACAATGCGAATCCCCGCTGCCCCAAACAGACCCCGGCGACGCTGATGGCTCCAACCACTATGCGGCATCTCCCGCTTGACGGGGCTCGCGCTTCGCCCCGCAGACTGACGACGTCGGCATCAGA
>NZ_JBAPRN010000070.1:0-7778 GCF_049281135.1 Mycobacterium sp.
GCTTGGATCCGAACACCCTTGTGGTGGCGCGGCGTTGGTCGCCATGGTCGGCCAGGTCGGCACGTGCGTGCGCGGCCACGTAGTTGTCCTCGTCCGACTCGTCGAGCAGCGCCACCATCCGCACCGCGTCGTCGAGCATCATCACCACGTGCGGGAAGGCGTCGCGAAAGAACCCGGAGATCCGGATGGTCACGTCGATGCGCGGCCGCCCGAGTTCCTCGAGCGGGGTCACCGCCAACCGGTTCACCCGCCGTGACGCCTCGTCCCAATCCGGCCGAACGCCCAACAACGCCAGTACTTCCGCGATGTCGTCGCCCGACGTGCGCATCGCGCTGGTGCCCCATACCGACAGTCCCACCGACTCGGGATAGGTGCCGGTGTCGTCGAGGTAGCGCTGCAACAGCGACTCCGCCATCGCCTGCCCGGTCTGCCAGGCCAGCCGCGACGGCACGGCGCGGGGGTCCACGGTGTAGAAGTTGCGGCCGGTGGGCAGCACGTTGACCAGACCCCGCAGCGGCGATCCCGACGGGCCGGGCCGCACAAAACCGCCTGCCAACGCCAGCATCACGGCGTCGATCTCGCCCGCTGTGCCAGACAGCCGCGGCACCACCTCGGTCGCGGCGAACCGCAGCGACGCTCGCACGTCCGGCGCCTCGTGCAGGGCCTCGACAGCCCCGGCATCCCAGCCGGCGGCTTCCATCGACTCGACCAATGCGCGCGCCTGGCTCTCGATGTCGTCCACCACTGCGACCTCGGCACCCTCCTTCAAACCGAGGGCGGTGCGCAATCCCGGGACGGCGTGGTCCTGGCCACCCCACACCTGCGCTGCCCGCAAGATGGCCAGCACCAGGTTGACCCGCGCTGCGCCCTGCGGCGCCTCACCGAGAACGTGTAGCCCGTCGCGGATCTGAGCATCCTTGATCTCGCACAGCCAGCCGTCGACGTGCAGCAGGAAATCGTCGAACTCGGCGTCGTCGGGGCGGTCGTCGAGTCCGAGATCGCGATGCATCTCCGCGGCGCGCATCAGGTTCCAGATTTCTCCGCGAATGGCCGGCAGCTTGGCCGGATCCATCGCGGCGATGTTTCCGTACTCGTCGAGCAGTTGCTCGAGTCGTGCGATGTCTCCGTAGCTTTCGGCGCGAGCCATCGGCGGGATCAGATGGTCGACGATCGTTGCGTGCGCGCGGCGCTTCGCCTGCGCGCCCTCGCCGGGGTCGTTGACCAGAAACGGGTAGATCAACGGGAGGTTCCCCAGCACGGCGTCGGTGGCACAGGCCGCCGACAGCGCGGCGTTCTTGCCCGGCAGCCATTCCATCGAGCCGTGCTTGCCGAGGTGCACTACCGCGTGGGCGCCGAAACCGTGCTCCAGCCAGCGGTACGCCGCAAGGTAGTGATGGCTGGCCGGCAGGTCTGGGTCGTGGTAAATCGCCACCGGGTTCTCGCCGAATCCGCGTGGCGGCTGGACCATCAGCACCAGGTTGCCCGACCGCAGAGCGGCGATCACAAGATCGCCGTTGTCGTCGACGAATAGCCGACCCGGCGCCGGGCCCCACGCCTGTGCCATCGCATCGCGCAGTTCAGCGGGAAGGTCGGCCGTCCACCGGGCGTATTGCGCCGGGCTGACCTTCACCTGCGCATCAGCGACCTGCTCGCTGGTGAGCCACTGCTCGTCCTGGCCGCCCGCGTCGATCAGTGTGTGCATCAACCGGTCGCCGGCCTGTGTCTCGTCCTCGATGCCGAGCACGCCGAAGCCGTCGCCGACGTCATAGCCGTCCTGGGCGAGACGGCGCAGGAGCCGCACCGCGGACGCCGGGGTGTCGAGGCCGACGGCGTTGCCGACCCGCGAATGCTTGGTGGGATAGGCCGAGAGCACCAACGCCAGCTTTTTGTCGGCGTTGGGCACCCGGCGCAGCATCGCGTGGTTGACCGCGATGGCGGCGACCCGTGCGCAGCGCTCCGAGTCGGCCACGTAGTGCGGGAGTCCATCGCTGTCGACTTCCTTGAAGGAGTACGGCGCCGTGATGATGCGGCCGTCGAACTCGGGGATCGCGATCTGCGTCGCTGAGTCGAGCGGGGTGACGCCGTCGTCACTCGACACCCATTCCTCGCGTGAAGATGTCAGGCAAAGCCCCTGCAGCACAGGGATGTTCATCGCGGCGATGCGCTCGATATCCCACGACGAGTCGTCCTCGCCCGCACCGACGACGGCCGATTTCGACCCGCCAGCGGCCAGCATGCTGACCACGACGGCGTCCAACGAGGCCAACGCGCCGAACAGTTCATCGGGTGCGCTGCGCAGCGAAGACGCGAAAATCGGCACTCCGACCGCGCTGCCGGTGGCATCGATCGCGTCGGCAAGCGCATGCGCGAACCCTGAGTTACCGCTGACCTCATGGGCCCGGTAATACAGCACACCGACCCGCGCACGGTGATCGGCGGCCGTATCGTTGGGCCGCTCGGCGTAACCCCACTCGGGAATCACCACCGGCTCGTCGAATCCGTGACCGGTGAGCAACACGGTGTCGCACAAAAAAGCATGTAACTGCGCGAGATTGGCCGGACCCCCTTCGGCCAGGTACGAGTGTGCTTGCGCGGCAAGCCCGATCGGGACCGTCGAGCATTCCATCAGTTCGGCGCTGGGCGTGCGTTCGCCGCCCAGCACGATCAGCGGCACACCGGTGGCCCGCAGGGCACTGAGTTCCTCCGCGACTTCCGCCGAAGAACCGAGCACCCGAAGCACCACGACCTCGGCGCCGTCGAGCAGGTCCTCGATGGCCTGACGCGCCGGGTTGCCCAAGCTGTACGCCGCTTGCGACGCACGGGCCGACAACAGGTCGGTATCGGACGTGGACAGCAAAGCGATGCGATGGATCAGTGCGTCGACCATAGTCACGGGGTTCCTCCCCGGGGTTCTCGCCCCGTCCAGTGGAGTGCCTCGTGACCAGTGTCTGGCTCAGACCGCCGGCTGGACACCGAGGCCCTCACAGTGGCGGAACCGCCCCGGAATCGCACCGAGTTCCCGTCGCCACGAGACATGCGCGGACCAGTTTAGTGGAGCTGGGCACGCCTCAGCGCCAGTTGGCTTCGGTGGGCGTGCGGAATAGGGTGAGCCCGATGAACACGATCCTCAGCTGGTGGGACGGCGTCGAGCTGTGGCTGTCAGGCCTGGGGTTCGTCTTTCAGACCATCGTGGTGATGCCGGTCGTGCTGGCATTGGCCTATGCGATCGCGGCAGCGCTGGACGGGGCGCTGGGGCGCGGTATCAGTTTGATGAATCGTGTCCGGCACAGCGACGACGAGCCCGGATGAGTGGAAACACGGGAATGCCCCGATCACGGGTCACGCTGATACTGGTCGCGCTGGTCGTACTGGTCATTGTCGCCTGGTTGTTGACCCGCTGACCTGCATCGGCCTCGGATCCGGGGCCGGGTCGTTCTGTTAGGCTTCGCCCATGCATGCAGCGTCCGGCAGTACCGAGTGCCACGTCTTGGCACTCATTGCCGTGGGCGATTGCGCTGTCGCTGACGTGCATTGTTGTCGCTGACTTTCTGCCCGCGCGCCGAAATTCGCTTTCCTTCGCACCGGGATTTGTCAGACGTCAAGCTCACCTCCGAAAGGTCGACCATTGTTCGACGACAACAAAAACCCCGTGACGTGGCGGCACGTTGTCGTGCTGGCCGTCGCTGCGAGTTTGATCGCGGCGTGTCACGGTGGCGCCAGCGATGTCGTCGGTGGTGGCGACTCCGGTGATGCGCACACCAGCATCACGCTGGTCGCTTACTCAGTACCTGAGCCCGGCTGGAGCAAAGTGATTCCGGCGTTCAACGCGTCGCAGGAGGGCAAGGGTGTCCAGGTGATCGCCTCGTATGGCGCATCGGGTGACCAGTCCCGCGGCGTTGTCGACGGCAAGCCCGCCGATGTCGTCAACTTCTCCGTGGAGCCCGATGTCGCGCGACTGGTCAAGGCGGGCAAAGTGTCCAAGGACTGGGACAAAGACGCCACCAAAGGCATCCCCTTCGGATCGGTGGTGACGCTGGTGGTGCGCCCCGGGAATCCGAAGAACATCAAGGACTGGGACGACCTGCTGCGGCCCGGCGTGGAGGTCATCACGCCCAGCCCGCTGAGTTCGGGCTCGGCGAAATGGAATCTGCTTGCGCCTTACGTAGTCAAGAGTGTGGGCGGCCACGACCCCCAAGCGGGCCTCGACTTCATCCACAAGCTGGTGGGTGAGCATGTCAAACTGCGTCCCGGGTCGGGGCGTGAGGCTACCGACGTCTTTGTTCAGGGCAGCGGTGACGTTTTGATCAGCTATGAGAACGAGGCGATCGCCACCGAACGCCAAGGGAAGCCGATTACCCACATCAACCCGTCGCAGACGATCAAGATCGAGAACCCAGTCGCGGTGGTGACCAGCAGCCCCCATCTGAATGCCGCCGTCGCATTCAAGAACTTCCAGTACACCGCGGAGGCCCAGAAGGTATGGGCGGCTGCCGGATTCCGTCCGGTCGATCCGGCGGTGGCCGCCGATGTCCGCGACCAGTTTCCGGTACCGGCGAAGCTGTGGACGATCGCCGACCTGGGTGGCTGGACCGCCGTGGATCCACAACTGTTTGACAAGAAATCGGGCAGCATCACCAAGATCTACACCCAGGCCACCGGATGACGACCACGATACTAACTGAGGTAACCGGCCATAACACGCAGCGCCGCAGCAGGTTACGCGGTGAAGCCACGTCGCTGCGAGTTGGCGTTGCGGTGCTGTGGCTTTCGGTCATAGTGCTGCTGCCGCTGGCCGCCATCGCCTGGCAATCCATCGGTGGCGGCTGGGACGCGTTCTGGCTCGCGGTCACCTCGAATGCGGCACTCGAGTCTTTTCGGGTGACGCTGACCATCTCCGCGGGCGTCACCGTCGTCAACATGTTCTTCGGTCTGCTGGTCGCCTGGGTGCTGGTGCGCGACGAGTTTCCGGGTAAGCGGATCGTGGACGCGATCATCGATCTGCCGTTCGCGTTGCCCACGATTGTGGCCAGCCTGGTGTTATTGGCGCTCTACGGGAATCACAGCCCGGTCGGTCTGCACCTGCAGCACACCGGATGGGGTGTGGGCGTGGCATTGGCCTTCGTCACGCTGCCGTTCGTAGTGCGGGCCGTGCAGCCGGTGCTGCTCGAGGTCGACCGTGAGACCGAGGAGGCGGCGGCGTCACTGGGTGCGAACAACGCAACGATCTTCACGACCGTTATATTGCCCGCTCTGACTCCGGTTTTGCTGACCGGTGCGGGGCTGACATTTGCGCGTGCCATTGGTGAGTTCGGGTCGGTGGTGTTGATCGGTGGAGCGGTGCCGGGCAAGACCGAGGTGTCGTCGCAGTGGATCCGGACGCTGATCGAAAACGACGACCGTACCGGCGCGGCGGCAATATCGATTGTGTTGCTTGCGATCTCGTTTGTCGTGCTCTTCGTCTTGCGTACCGTGGGATCGCGCGCCGCCAAGCGTGAGGAGTTGTCGGCATGACACTGTCGCCCCCGGTTCGCTATCTGATCCGGTTCGTCGCCCTTGCGTATGTGTTGGTGCTGCTGGTGGTTCCCGTGAGCTTGATCCTGTGGCGGACCTTCACCCCTGGGTTCGGCCAGTTCGTCGCGTGGGTCAGTACGCCGGCGGCGATCTCGGCACTGAACTTGTCGGTGCTGGTGGTCGCGATCGTGGTGCCGCTCAACGTGATCTTCGGTATCCCGACTGCACTGGTGCTGGCGCGCAACCGGTTCCGCGGTAAGGGGGTGTTGCAGGCGATCATCGATCTGCCATTCGCAGTCTCGCCGGTCGTGGTGGGTGTGGCGTTGATCGTGTTGTGGGGATCGGCCGGGCTGCTGGGCTTCGTGGAGCGAGACTTCGGGTTCAAGATCATCTTCGGTCTGCCGGGCATCGTCCTCGCCAGCGTCTTCGCCACGCTGCCATTCGTGGTGCGCGAAGTCGAGCCGGTTCTGCATGAGGTTGGCACCGATCAGGAGCAGGCGGCGGCAACTCTGGGATCCAACTGGTGGCAAACGTTTTGGCGGGTCACGCTCCCGTCGATCCGGTGGGGACTGACCTACGGGATCGTGTTGACCGTCGCGCGCACCCTCGGTGAATACGGTGCGGTCATCATGGTGTCGTCGAACCTGCCGGGCCAATCCCAGACGCTGACGCTACTGGTGTCCGACCGCTACAACCGGGGCGCCGAATACGGGGCCTACGCCATTTCGACACTGTTGATGGTGGTTTCGGTGCTTGTTCTGATCGTTCAGGTAATTCTTGACGCTCGCCTCAAGCGAGCCACAAAGCAGCCGTGAGAGGCAGGGTGGCGCTAAATGACTGATGCGATTGTGGTGCGGGGCGCCAACAAACGCTATGGCGACTTCGCCGCGTTGGACAACGTTGACTTCGAGGTGCCGGCCGGTTCATTGACGGCACTGCTGGGCCCGAGTGGTTCCGGCAAGTCGACACTGTTGCGCGCCATCGCCGGACTTGATCAGCCGGATACCGGAACCATCACGATCAACGGTCGTGATGTGACGGGGGTTCCGCCGCAGCGGCGCGGGATCGGTTTTGTCTTCCAGCATTACGCGGCCTTCAAGCATTTGACCGTTCGGGACAACGTGGCCTTCGGGCTGAAGATTCGGCGGCGGCCCAAGGCCGAGATCGCCGAGAAGGTAGACAACTTACTGGAGGTGGTGGGGCTCAGCGGTTTCCAAACCCGCTACCCGAGTCAACTCTCCGGCGGTCAGCGTCAACGCATGGCGCTGGCCCGCGCGCTGGCCGTCGATCCCCAGGTGCTGCTGCTCGACGAGCCGTTCGGCGCGCTGGACGCCAAGGTCCGCGACGATCTGCGTGCATGGCTGCGCCGTTTGCACGACGAGGTGCACGTCACCACGGTCCTGGTGACTCACGATCAGGCCGAGGCACTTGACGTCGCCGACCGGATCGCCGTGCTCAAAGACGGGCGCATCGAACAAGTGGGATCGCCCAGAACGGTGTATGACGCGCCGGCGAATGCGTTTGTGATGTCGTTTCTCGGTGCGGTCTCGTCACTGAACGGGGCGCTGGTTCGCCCGCACGACATCCGGGTCGGGCGCAGCCCGGATATGAAGTTCGCGGCCGACGACGGCACCGCGCAGACCACCGGTGTGGTTCGCGCCACCATCGATCGCGTGGTGATGCTGGGCTTCGAGGTGCGTGTGGAGTTGACGAATGCTGCCACCGGCGGCCCCTTCACCGCTCAGATCACCCGCGGCGACGCTGAAGCGCTTGGCCTCAAGGCGGGGGACACCGTCTACGTGCGTGCCACTCGGGTGCCGACGATCCCCGGAGAAGCGCTGACGCTCAACGACACTGAATCCGCTACGCTCAGCCCTTGATCGAGCCGACTCGATCGGAACTGAAATACGCAACACATCCCGCCGCGCGATTTTCCATATACCTCGACTCTGAGCCGGGGGGCCACGCTTCAACTCGCAACTCCGGGTCTCGGCTGGCGGTGGCTGAGAATTTCGGCAGCTCCGCTTTGCAGCGGTTCTCGAGTTGCTCCTGTTCGGTGTCGTTGTCCGGGAAACGAGATAGCGACAGCACCGCGAAGACTTCGCGGGAATGCGGTTTGTCACAGCTCACGGGCGAATTGATGGTTTCGCCAAAGCATTCGCCGACCCGCAGCATAGGCCCGGATTGCAACGTGCCGGTGATCAGCCCGTCTTTGGGCCAGGCGCTGTAGGCCCAAACCGCCCCCCACAGCATGGATATCACTATTC
>NZ_JBAPRN010000071.1:0-7869 GCF_049281135.1 Mycobacterium sp.
CAACACCCCGAGGTGCTGATCGAGCAGCGGATTGTCGGTGACGACCTTCGGCTCGTGGTGATCGACGGTCGGGTTGTCGCCGCGGCATTGCGGGTGCCGCCCGAGGTCATCGGCACTGGCGAGCACACCGTGCGGGACCTGATTGTGGCGGAGAGCCGACGGCGTTCGGCGGCCACTGGTGGTGAGTCGAAAATCCCGCTGGACGATGTCACCGAGGCGACGGTAGCCGAAGGCGGCTGGCAGCTGGATAATGTTCTGCCCCAAGGTAATCGGTTGCGAGTTCGCCACACCGCGAACCTGCATCAGGGCGGCACAGTCCACGATGTCACCCCTGACGTGAATCCTGAGCTGTGCCGGGTCGCCGTGACGGCCGCCGAGGCGATCGGCATCCCGGTGACCGGCATCGACCTGCTCGTCCCCGACGTCACTGGCGAGGAGTACGCCTTCATCGAGGCCAACGAGCGGCCGGGCCTGGCCAACCACGAACCACAACCCACTGCAGCGGCTTTCGTCGACTACCTATTTCCCGGTCAACCCGGTCAGCCGCTGGCCTGGACTCCCGACGAATCGCCGCGCGTGCCTGATGATTCGGTCGTCAGATAAAGCGTGTCGCGTCAGGTCTGCCGGTAGGTCGGGACCACGATGATCTGCCCGTCGGTGCTCAGGACGACGTACCGCGGGCGGATAACCGGACTCACTGCCGACGCCATTCCAGCTCCTCGTCGTGGTGTGCCGATGAATTCAGGCGCGCAACATCCCGGTGCCGTCCGGGTCCGGCGGGTTGCAGGCGTGCTCTATTGCGTTCTGTCCCACCCATTGTTGGCAAGGGCTCGGTCCACTGAACGGACCGAGGTCGTGGACGACAACGGCCTAATCCGCGTGACGGAAGTCAATACGCCGATAACCTGTTCCTTATGCTCGAAGGGGTAATGCTGCTGTGGTGGATCCTCACGATTCCGTCGTTCTTGTTCGTCGTCATTGACATCTGGCGGACCACCCCCGAGTCGGTGGTGCTCAAGTGGGCCTTCGTAATCCTCACCGCATTCACCGGACCGCTTGGGGCGTTCTTCTACGTGCTCGGCTGTCGGGAACCGTTGCGGGGCAACCACGAACAATATGTCGCGGCCCGTTGGCGCCAAGTGCTCGGCTCGACGATGCATTGCGTCGCCGGCGACGGGATAGGCATCGTCGTGGGGGCCGCGATCGGCGGTGTGCTGGCGATGTCTTTTTGGCCGGACTTTCTGCTCGAGTACCTACTGGGTTTCGGGTTCGGATGGGCTTTCTTCCAGGCCTTCGCGATGCGCGACGCAGCAGGCGGGTCATATGTGAAGTCGCTGAAGATGACGTTCCTGCCTGAGTTGCTATCGATGAACCTGCTCATGACGGGGATGATCCTCACGTCCCGCTTCGCGATGCGAAGCACGGCCGGGGCTGACGACCCGATGCGCCCTCAGTTCTGGTTCGTCATGTCGATGGCGCTGATTGTCGGATTCGTGTGTGCGTACCCGATCAACTGGTGGCTCGTCGCCAACCACATGAAGCACGGCATGATGACGGTTCGAACGGAGCCCGCACCGCAAGCACACTCGATGGGCGCGATGTCGACTGAATCGTCAGCGGGGTCAAGCCCACATCAGCCGGGCACTGGCGTGAAGACCGCGATGACTTTGTTCACTTTCGCCGTCCTCGGCGCCGCACTCGCCATCGTTGTCCGATTCGCCATGTGAGCTTCCGGCGCAGTCACCAGGGTGACGGTAGGCCGGCGCGAATCCGGGCGACCTCGGAGCGGGCAAAGCGCACCCGGTCGGTGTCGGCGCCGCGCGCCGCGGCCAACTCGTCGGCGAGCGAATAGGCGGCGTTGAGGATGTAGCGGGCACGCCGGCGTTCCTGACGGTTGCGACCCGCTTTGCGGTAAGCCTTGCGGGCCTTGCGGTTACCGGCCATTGCACCCAGTTCGATCGGGCTGATCACGTTACGGGCCTGCTCGGGCGCCATGACGTCGCGGACGAAGTCGCGTTCCTTGGCCACGGTCAACTTGTAAACCCGCGCAACGATAATCAGCGCGACGATGATCGTTCCGATCAACAGTCCGATCAGCGCCAGCGCATTCTGGCCGGCGATGGCGGCCACCGAGTCCCAGGCCCCGTGCAGCAGCATCGGTATCGCGATCAGGAGCAAGCCCCGCCCAATTTTGCGGGGTTCAGCAGGACGGCCGAAAAGGTAGACCACACCGGCGCAGAAGATTGCAGTGTAGAGGATATGGGCGGCCACCCCGGTGAGCATGCGAAGGATGATGGTGCCAACCGAGGCCCCAATTTGGTTGGCGCCGAACTGGGTTCCGGCCGACGTCATGGCGTAGGTGATGTCCTCGACAATCTGGAAGCCCAGGCCGATGAAGGCACCCAGGATGAACCCGTCGAAGGCGGTCCGTACGTGTCGCTGCGCCAACGCGATGAGCAGTAGCAGCCCCGAACCCTTGGCCAGTTCCTCGGTGAACGGGGCGGCGAGCCCGGCGCCCCAGTTCAGCGCCCACACCTGACCGAAAGTCTTTCCGTAGATGGCGAGTATCGCGTCGTTGGCGTTCGCGGCCATCGCCCCGGTAGCGGCGAAGCCGCCCCACACGAACGCGACGACCATCAGCTTGTGGGGGAGCTTGGCGTAGTGGTCGATGCGGTCGGTGAACCACCAGAACAGCGCGGCGTAGATGGCGAACGACGTGACCGCCAGCCCGATCGCTTCGCCGTACGCGTTGTACTCGCGCGCGAGCGTGGAAAAGAAAGTGAGTACGCCGATTCCGACCAGCGCCAGGTATCCCCAGAATGCGAAGTTGCGCGGTTGGTAGAAGACGAACCGCCTGCCCCAGCCGGAAAGGTCGAGCGCGACGTCGCGCGCACGATCGAGTTCGGTCAGCGTCGTTGTCATCGCTTTTCCTGTCCGGATTGGCTGATGCTGCCGATCATCCGCAACACCGCGGCGCTGGGCTCGGCGCCGGCGTCGGTCGGTCCGGTCGCGACTGCTTTGACTCCTCGGTCGCCGAATACGAACGCGGCGATCAGGCCGCCGGTGTGCGGCCCGGTGACGCGAACCGTCGCGCCTTCCTTGCCCGCAGCGGTGACGATCGTGGCGGGCGCGCCGGTGATATGCACTCCGCGGCCCTGGTTGAGCGCATCGGTGGTGGCCTCGATCTGATCGAGCAGTTGGTCGGCGTCGCCGTGGAACGGCCCAGTGCGGACCGTGAACTTCAGCGCTCCGTGCTCGATGGTCGCTGAGGCGGGGTACTGACCGGATATCGGGCCGTGGCCCTCGCGGAGACCAGAGGTGATGCCCCAGCCGGCTTCCGGAACGAATGTCACGTTGCCTTCGAGCTCCAAGACGTCGCCGGCCCTGACGATGTCGTGGTACGGCACCGTTGCATTGATCACCGGCAACACCACCGACATGATGAATACCAGTACGAATACCGCCAGCGTCGGGCGCAGGGTGCGCCGGTCCAGACCGAACAGCCGCTCGTCGGCCGGCACCCACCCCTCGTCAGGTTCGAACCTTGGCGCTGAGGCTGCCGAGGACACCCCGGCTCCCGGATCCGGCATATCCGCCCAGCCCTTCTACCCGCTGTGACGACGCCTGATGGCGCCGCAGTGAGAGTAGCGAGGGGTGGGATAACCGGCATCAACAATGGCGACATCCGCGGCTTTGGCTCCCGCTCGACGCATCACCTCCTAGGCTCGGAGTTCATGACAATCGACCGTATGGCGCTGGCCGCGGGCAGCATCCGACTTGCCTCGGGCATCTCGTTTCTCGTCGACCCCCTGCGCGCGAACCGGCTCTGGGGCGATCCGGACCAGCCCACGCCGACCGCGCAACTACTGCTGCGGTCGATGGGGTACCGCGACGCGCTGATCGGAGGATTGCTGGCTACGGCGGCGCTGCGCGGCAACAACACTCGCGGCTGGTTCCTGGCTTCGGCGGGCGCCGACGCCGCCGATCTGCTCGGCGGGATGAGCGTGCATCACGAGATGAAACGCTCGCAGCAACTGATCGGCCTGGGCGGCGCCGTCATCGGCATCGGCACCGGACTGTGGGGCGCGGTGCGGCGGACCACCGGCTCGGTCGAGAGCCCCGCTTCGGCTGCCGGATAGTCAAAGCCTAGGTTGGCGACGGTTGTTTCGCCCGACATTCACCGAGGCCACGGACTGTCGGTGAGAACAGCGACAAACCGCGTCGGTTTGCTCCACGATCGAAAGTGACGGCGTTCGTATGTAAAGCGTTTGCACCACCGGTAACTAGACCGAGTCGCAGGAGTGGGCTGGATGAAGCGAATCGTGTTGGGCATGACGGGGGCGACCGGCGCGGTGCTCGGTATTGAGCTGCTGCGCCAACTGCAACGGTGCGCCGATGTGGAGACGCATCTAGTGTTGTCGCGATGGGCGCGAGCCACCATTCACGTGGAGACGGAGTTGTCCGGGCGTGATGTCGAGTCCTTGGCCGACGCCGTCTATTCCTGGGATGAGCAGACGGCGGCGATCTCGTCGGGTTCTTTCCGCATCGACGGCATGGTGATCGCGCCGTGCAGCATGAAGACGCTGGCGGCGATCCGGACCGGGTACGCCGACGGCTTGATTGCCCGTGCCGCCGACGTGACGCTGAAGGAACGGCGGCGGCTGGTGCTGGTGCCGCGTGAGACGCCGCTGAGTGAGATTCATTTGGAAAACATGCTGGCACTAGCTCGCATGGGTGCCAGCATCGTGCCGCCGATGCCGGCGTTCTATAACCAGCCGGCGTCCGTCGGAGACATCGTCGATCACATCGTGACCCGGATTCTGGACCAGTTCGATATCGAATCGCCCACGGCCAAACGGTGGGCTGGTGTAGCAGGCGTGAAGGCCTCGAGCCTCAAGGTGGTGAAGCCCTGATGGCCAGGATCCGCGACCTCCGTGACTATCTGTGCGTGTTGGAATCTCTTGGGGATGTTGAGCATATCGACCGTCCCGTCAGCGCGGTGTTGGAGGCGGCGGCGATCACGCGTCGCTCAACGGAGCAGGGGCGGCCGGCGCCGTTGTTCGACAACGTCGAAGGGGCACAGTCCGGGTTCCGTTTGCTGGGAGCGCCGGGTGCGCTGTCCAGCGATGCCCGGCATCGATTGGCCCGCGTTGCGCTTTCGCTCGGTCTTTCGCACGACGCTACGCCGCAAGACTTGGTCGAGCACCTGGCAGCGGTGCACAAAAAGGCGCCCATTCCACCGAAACTGGTCGCACGGGATTCGGCGCCGTGCAAGCAGAACGTTCTGCTGGGCGACGAGGCGACGCTGGATCGTTTTCCGATCCCACAGATCCACCCCGACGACGGCGGCCGCTACCTGAATACCTGGGGTGTCATTGTCGCCCAAACTCCCGACGGGCGGTGGACCAACTGGTCGATCTCGCGGATCATGATGCTGGACAACCGCCATATGACTGGCTTGTTTCTGCCGCAGCAACATATCGGGATGATCTGGGCGGAATGGGAAAAGATCGGTAAGCCAATGCCTTTCGCCGTGGTGCAAGGCGGTGACCCCGGTGTGCCGATGATCGGTGGGATGCCGATTCCGGAGGGGGTGGATGAGGCAACGTTCCTGGGTACGCTCTACGGCGAACCGGTCGAAGTGGTCAAGTGTGAGACGAACGATCTCGAGGTGCCGGCGGGCGCCGAGGTCGTCATCGAGGGCCATGTGTCGATCACCCGCGACGCCACCGAAGGTCCGTATGCCGAATTTCACGGGTATGCGCTTCAGGAGACTTCCCCGGAACCGGTGTACACGATCGAGGCGATCACCTACCGCGACAACCCGATCTGGCCGATCAGCGCCACCGGCCGCCCACCCGATGACTCGCAAATCGCACCTGCACTCGGGGTTTCGGCTGAAGTGCTGGCGCTGCTGCGCAACGCCGGCATCCCCGTCACCACGGCGTGGCTGCTGGTGGACACCGCGTGTCATTGGATGATCATCACCGTGCCGCGCGGCTGGCGCGAACGGTTACCCGCTGCCAGCTCGACTGGACTTGTGCACCGGATCGGGGAGCTGATGAGCGCCAACCGGGTAGGTCACATGTGTCCGGTGACCTACGTGTTCGATGACGACATCGACCCTTCCAACACTTCAGATCTATTGTGGGCGTTGGGTACCCGCATCCATCCTCAACTACGTCAAAACCACTGGCCGGTCCCCATTCTGCCGTGGTACCAGTGCTACACCGAAGAAGAGCGGCACGCCGGGCGCGGGCCGATCGTCGTCCACGACGGGTTGCTCACCGCCCTCGAGGACGGCGAAGCACGCCCCGCCACCTTCGACAGCCTCTACCCGGCGGAGCTTCGTGAACGCGTGCTCGCCGCCGAGTCACGCTGAATCGAATCGTCCACGCCGCCTTATAATCGCTGAATTCGTCGATGACGTTCAACCCGGGAGGCACGGCGAACCGGCGGCTAGCTTTGGCCACTTTGCACTTAGCCTCGAGGCGACGGTGCCCACGCTCCTTGACGACCCGCATCCGGTCGGCGATCCAGACTCTCCAGATAGGTCGCGACGGCCTGTCCGCGGTTGGCCACGCCGAATTTTTGCAAAATCCTTTTCACGTGCGACTTTACGGTTTCTTCGGAAAGGAAGATCGAGGCGGCGATCTCTCGGTTGGTGGAGCCCTTGGTCATCAGCTGCAGCACCTCGTACTCCCGTCGCGTCAGAGCAGAAACGACCTCGCTTCTGCTCTGCCACGGCGCCGTCGTGGCCTGTTCATCTAACTCCAGCAGCGGAGCCTGACCACCCATGCCGCCCAGTACGCCCTTTGCCGACTGGGCCAGCTGTTCGGCGACTCGTTGCTGAAATTGCAATTGTTCGATCAGGATTGCCCGTTCCACGATCTGCCCTAGCGACTCGGCGAAGGAGGCAATGACGTCACGGTCGATCTCGTCGACCGGACGGTCCGTGAAATACGCATCACCGTGTATCGTCGCCACGACCTCGCCATACGCGATCACCGGCGCACCTACGTAGTTTGCCGCCCGCATCTTCTGCACGATCGGCTGAAACGCGTCCGGGTCGTTCAGCGCATCCGTGATGATTGCCGGAGAGCGGCGGCGGACGATCAGCGCCTCAGGACGTTTCGGTGCCAGATCGTATCTCGTGTGAGCCGAGAACTCTTGGCAGTCGCGGGCCCACTCGTCGTGGTCGGCGAACACGGTGGCGGCGGCGCTCAGCACCCCACCCTCACGCTGGAACACCATGAAGCGCTCGAGCCCTGGTAGGTCGCACATCGCCCGGGCTGCGTGCTCGAGCAAGGCCCTGACCCCCGCTGAGGGGGACAGCCGCGCGCTCACCTCTTGCCCGCTGGTGAGCAGGTGCAACCGCTCCTCGTTGACGGCCTGACGATGGCTGGACCGAATGTCTTGAAGCTCGATGGCCACTTCACACAGCCGCGCCAGTTCGCGTGAGTCCCCGGACGCGGCCCGGTCACGCATTGCGCGAAGCATCTGGCCGTGCAGTTCGTCGGCACGGTCGCCCAGTTCGGTCAGGAATCGGTCCTTCCGCGAATCGATGCCGCCAAGCCGCGGAGTCGGCAGCATGTTGGCAGCCTTGGCGAATGTGCGCTGGTATCGACGGACCAAGGCCGCAGACGTGGACTCCCAGGTTTCTCGCGGCTGCTTGGGGCCGGATGTCGACGAAAGATCAACCGGCATCATTCCTCCTCGGCATACGCGCAGCGGCGCGCACGATGGACATCATTATTGACCCCGCGGCCCGTTAGCTGGCGTGATTGCTGACGCTCAACGACCAGCGATCCAAGGCAACGACCACGATCGCTGTAAGGGTCATCCCACTTCCCATCCCTGAGTACTCAC
>NZ_JBAPRN010000072.1:0-1931 GCF_049281135.1 Mycobacterium sp.
GCGTGGTGGTGTGTCGACCGTTTTGGTAAAATTGCCAGCTTCCCTGGGAGCTTCCTGTATGGGCGTCTAAAAATTGTCTCAGCTGAATGTCTCTTTGGTTTTTCTCAGTACAAGATGCGCATCTGTGATTTAAGCTTGCGCAACTGTCAGACCTCAAAAGGCGCTCTTTGCGGTTAGTTAATTATATTAACTTATCGAAGAAGCCAGCCGAGGGGTCTGACGCCTGTCTTGAAGGAGGGTCGGTGTCGTTCGTAACTACGCAACCGGAGGGGTTGTCCGGCGCTGCGGCCAATCTCGCCGGACTCGGTGATGCGATGGCGGCGCAAAACGCCGCCGCGGCCACGCCGACTACTGGCCTGTCACCGGCTGCGTCGGATATTGTTTCAGCGATGACCGCAGCGCAGTTCGGCCAGCACGGCGCTACGTATCAGCAGATCGCCGCACGAGCGGCGGATGCGCACGAACAATTGGTAGCTGCGTTGCGTTCCGGGGCGGGAGCGTACGCACTGACCGAGGCGGCGAATGCAGCTGCGGCCGATTAAGGGGGGCCTGGGTCAATGAGTTTCATGATGTTCCCGCCGGAGGTCAACTCCAGCCTGATGTACAACGGCGCGGGGTCGGGGCCGTTGATGGCGGCCGCGTCGGCGTGGGATGAATTGGCTGCCGAGCTGGAGGCGGCGGCGGCCTCGTATCAGACGGTGCTCGCGCAATTGACCGGGACGTCGTGGTTGGGTCCGACCTCGGCGCGGATGGCTGCGGCTACAGCGCCCTATGTGGATTGGCTGGCAGGCACCGCGGGTCAAGCCGCCCAGACCTCGGCTCAGGCCCGGTTTGCCGCCGCCGCCTACGAAAGTGCGTTTGCCGGGACTATTCCGCCAGCAGTGATCGCTGCCAATCGGGCATTGTTGGCGGCGTTGGTGGCCACCAATTTCCTGGGCCAGAACACGCCGGCGATCGCGGCCACCGAGGCGCAGTACATGGAGATGTGGTTCCAGGACGGCCTGACGATGGACACCTACGCGACGCTCGCCCAGCAGGCCGTCGTGTTGCCTCAGCAGACCCCGGCGCCGACGCCCAGCGATGGTGGGACGTCCGCTGACGCCGCGGCGGCCGCTCAGTCGACCGCTCAGTCGACCAGCAGCGCCGGCACGAATTTGGCCACCGCATTGCAGAACCTTTTCCCGTCGTTGAGCAGTAACTCGACGACCGGCAACGGACTGTCGGGCGCCGCGTCAACGGCGCTGCCCGCGGCCACGACGAGTGCCGTCTCAAGTGACGCGTCGACGGTCGCGACAGCGACAACCGGTTCGATCCTTCCCATCCAGGCCGTCTACTACTTGACCATGTTCGCCAGCATGCCCGCCAAGATGCTGATCAGCATGAGCAACTCGATGAGCGCCAGCCAGGCGATGCAGGCGGGCCAACAGGCCATGCTGGCCGACGTCACCTCGATCCTCGACGGCAAGATGAAAGCCATGATGGCGAGTATCTCCGGCCAGATGCGGGGATTCGGGTCAACCATCAGTGCTCAGCTGGCGTCAGCGGGCAAGCTGGGTGGGCTGTCGGTGCCGAACGGCTGGGCGCAAGCGGCGCCAGAGATGGTCCGCGCGGCGCCGATACTGCCGGCCAACAGCATCGCGGCGCCGAACGTGTCGGCGGCGATGCCCAACAGTCCGTACACCCAAGCGCTCATGGGTGCCCTCAACGGGCGCGGAATGGGCACGCAGGCGGCCAAGACGGCGTCCGTGAAAGTTGAAACTCGCACGCCTGCTGGCGGATGAGAAGTGGGGGATGCCTTTGCTACACCACGCATTAACTCGTGACATGACATCTAGATAAGGAGAGAGATATGCCTTCACGTTTTATGACTGACCCGCACGAGATGCGGTCGATGGCGGGCCGTTTCGATGTGCACGCGCAGACCGTTGAGG
>NZ_JBAPRN010000073.1:0-6578 GCF_049281135.1 Mycobacterium sp.
CTCCCAGCACTGTCCGCTGAAGGAATGCCACCTGATCGGCCTTGACTTGCGGGTCCGAATATACTTGGAAGTGACGGCACGGATACCGGCGCAGTTCGGCGCGTGGTGCCCGCTCGGCGGCCTTGACGGCCGGCGGCGCCGGCGTAATGGTGTCCTGGTCGCACACGGTGACCAGCAGCGGCATCTTCAATCGCTTCGCCTTCAGGCCGGGCCGGTAAAAACCGAACCTCAGCATCAATCGAGCGGCGAACTCGTTGCGCCACTTCGAGTTCGGACCCACGACAGCCGCGAAATCCGATTGGTTGTGCGGTGCGGTGATAACGGCGAAATCGCCGGGAGCGCCCACAGGTCGTAGCAGGCGCGCAGGGCGGCCCAACCAGGCTCCGAGCTGATCACGCAGTCCCTCCACCACAAAGCGGGCCATATTTCGAGGCTCGACGCACTTCATCGTGGCGATGCTGTCGGCGTACGGCCCCTGTGCGATCACCGCCGCGATGCGCGCATCTTCGGCCCCAAGCGTCAGGACGTGCCCGCCGGAGTACGAGGTTCCCCACAGCACGATGCGGTCAGGATCGACACCGTCGAGGCTGCGCGCCCACTCGACGACGGTGCGGTAGTCCTCGAGTTGCCGGCCGATGTCAAGCAGTTGACGCGGCTCGCCTGTCGAATCGCCGAAATGGCGGTAGTCGAACACGACGACAGCGAATCCCGCGTCGCGGAACGCTTCGGCGTACCCGGGTAACGCATCCTCGCGTGTCCCTGAAAAGCCGTGCGCCATGACCACGCAGGGCGCGTCGCCCTGCGTCGCGTCGGGCCGGTACACATAGGCCGCAAGCTGCTCGCCGTGGCAGGGAATCCGCACATCATCAGTCACAGCGTGGATTATGCGCCGAAACCGCAACCTAGCAGGCCGCTATTCGAACTTTTGCATCGTGGATTCAAGCCCTAGGGGGCTGGGCAGTTCGGGGTTTGGCCTCTCCCTCTCTCCGCTTTCGGCTTTCGCCGATCCCGTTGCTGCACCCCAGCACAGCGAAAACCGAACGCCTCACCGCCAACTGGCAACCACAAATCGTCTGACCTGCGAAAACCCCTTGTTGCAGACCTAAAATTTTCGGTTTTCGTTCGGGGGGAGATATACACAGCTGGTGGGGAGACGCACCGGAACCCCTGTTCGCGCGGGACACCCACCCCCCCCCCACCGAGGTAGTTGCGCTGGTTGGCGTTTGCGCTGGTGGAGTGTGGTGGGGTCGTGGACCGTAGTTGCGGATGGAGTGGTGCCGCAAGGGGTTCCGGTTGGTCGCATGGTCGGAAAGGATTGTGGCCCGCGTGGATGGGCCCGTGAACGGGGAAGGGTCCACAGGCGATTTCTCCCTGTCCCCGTCCACGGGAGTCTTTGGTTCCATCGACGGGGAAGCAGTGCCCTGGTGCTGTGGCCAGCGCCCAAGTCCTTTTTCGCCAGGCCACAACTCACCGCCTCCCCGTCCGCGGAAGTCCTGTCAGGCCACCAACATCCGGAACACGGCGTCGTTGACCGAATCGCTGCCGTAGCGGGCGTACATGTACATGCCGCGCTGGCCGGTCGGACGCCTGTTGGCACCGAACAAGTGCGGGATCAGTTCGACCGCGCTGCCGATACGCTGGGACACCACGAAATTGGAGAAATCCCCGTACAGCAGCACCGGGTCGTTGCCAGCGCCAGCGCCCAGCGTGGAGTCCATGTTGGACAGCTCGTCGACCGGTTTGCCCGCGAGGGTGGGCTGATCATTGCGCAATTCGGGGAACACGAATTGGCTGCCGGTGGTCAACTGGCGCAGTTGATTCAGCACGGCTAGGTTCGCGCAGATTTTGACCGACAACGGCAAGGTGTTCACCGGCCGATTCCATCACCCACCGGTCGAGGTGCTCTTTGATCGGATCTGCCGGGAGAACGGCATCGAGCACCTTCTGACCCAGCCGCGCAGCCCGACCACGACCGGCAAGAGCGGTTCCATCGCACTTGCGTGCTGAATTCCTCAGCGAGCAAAAGCCTTTCAAGTCGCTGACGACCGCTCAACACGCCCTCGGCGAATGGTGCCGCTACTACAACACGGTCCGCCCGCACTATTCGCTGGACATGAGCGCACCCGCAGAGCGGTTCGGCGGCGCAGCACACGCCCACGACGACGGCCCGGTCCAGGCGACCGACCGTAACGACGACTTGTGGGTCAGCCGACGGGTCTGCGCCAACGGCGTGGTCAGTGTGGCCTGCCAACAGATCCCGGTCGGCCTGCACCGCGCCGGCGCCCGCTGCGACGTCCGCATCGACGGCGACGTTCTGCGGTTCTGGATCGGCAGCGAACTGGTCAAAACCGCCGCGCGAACCAGCACCAACGCGATACGAAAGAAACACGCCTCCCGCACCCGCGCCGAGACGTAAACCCAACCCAGAGTGTCAAGGATCAACCGAAACAGATCCGTCAAGCATCAACCGACTCTGAACAGGGGCACTCATTGTTGATGTAGGTCAGCGGTGGTTTTTAGGTGCCCGTCGACTGATGTTGGCTTGTTCTGGTCGGTGCCTTGGTCGGCGATGGTTTGGCATCAGATGACGCACCGTGGTGGCGATAGTCAATCGGGCGTCAAGTCGGGAAGCGATGTCGTCCAGATCTGTCGGAAACAGACCCGCGTGCTGATTCAGCGTCGTCGCCGCTGATTCGTGGCTCGACGCGCTCAACTGAAGAGCATCAACGGAATCCGCCGGTGATCGGTCGTTATGGAATCGCTGTTATGTGGCCGGATCAGCATTCTGGGTCGACCGATCATTGAGAATTGACCGGGGCCGAATCATGGCGTTTTCCCTCTCGGTCTGCGCGTCGGAGCGTTGAATATAGGCCGCTTCGCGCACTGCGTCCTCAGTCTCCAGAGCCGCACCCAGGGCACCCCCAATCATCGCCAACGAGCAAGTCAACCAAGCTAGTTCGAAGTAATCTCCCAGGGAGGCAGGGTGGCCGACGGCGCTGCGGAAAACTTGCGGCACTACAAACCAGAACGCCGCAACCAGCGCCAGCAGATACAGAGCTGCATACAGCACGGTCACGCCAATGACGACCGTCACCACGGTCGCAATGTTGAACAACAGCACCTGCTTGCGTACTCCTGGCGCGAGAGTGCGCTCCCATAGCTCAGCCCCGATGATCAAGGTCGCTGCGGTAGCACCCACCGATAAGAGACCCGTACCGACAAGCCGCACCCATCCAAAGCCATCGGACAGCCGCCAGACATCGGAGTACACCAAGCCGAAAACCCCGACGGCCACCGCGCCGGTCAGAGCACGCGACAATCGCAGCGACAACCGCCACGGCTGATTTGCCGCCACCATCCCGCCCAAAAGCACCAAATTGCCCGTCACCACGCGGGCAGTGAATGCGAAAGCTTCGTTGGCGGTGTCGGTGCCCAGTTCCCGCACCCGCTGCACCAACAACCGTCGTGGCCGCCTGGCCGAGCCGTTAGTGTCGCTGTCGCGCTGCTGATGAGATCCGGCCAGCCGCTCAATCACCCGAACAATCCCCTCGCGAATCCGTTGCCGGGCACCCAGCGCGCCGAGCGCAGGCACCGACACAATCGCCACGTTGTGGACCGGATTGACGTGGGCCACGACCGGACGCCGGTGAATGTGCAACGGAAGATCGGTCAGGCAAACCACCACATCCCAACCACTGTCCAGCAGCAATCGCCGTGCGGCGTCCACGATCTCAGCGTCGGTGGCCGGCGGCTGCACCAGGCGGCTCTCCACCGCCTCAACCCGCCACCGCGCTCCCGGTAACCGCCGCTCGAGTTCCTCACCCAAACCCGCGTCGGCGAGATCGCGGGCCAGTGAAAAAGCCACACCGGGCGCCCCCACGAGGCCCAGCACGATTTGTGGACCGTTGTCGGCATTCGGCACATCTGTTGTAGACACCATGCGTTGATCGTCACATCCGTTACGGATGGCGCCCAGTCTTGACGCGACAGTTGAGCCTCGGGTCTCAGAGCCAGTCCTCACGGGGCGCCCTCGCGCTGCATGTTCGGGGCTTGAGTTCGCGACTATCAACCACGTCGGCCGGAGTTGACTTTGTGGTAGATCCGGTTCAGGAAGTCGTCCACCGCTCGGCCTACGCCGTCCCGAATGGTTAACTACCGCTTCGCGCTCTTCGTTCGTGTCAGCACCGTCGCGGCGTCGGCAGCGGTAGGGCTGAGGATGCCCGGGATGACGAAGTTGCGCAGCGTCGCCCGTCTGTCCATGCGGGCATCGTGCTGGCCTCCGGCGAGGTGATCCATCAGCAGCATCTGCGCAACCCGTACCAGCCAGTCGGCGACCCATCGGGGTCGAGCTGCTCGCGCAGTTCGCCGTTTGCCTTCGCCGCGTCGACGTAGGGTCGCAGCGCCTGGCGGATCCGATCCCGGAAGGCCGTGGATGCCGCTGCGGCCACCGTCATGGTGAAACTTTCCGGCGAGAACAACACACGCAGCCAGCGTGGTTTCTCCACGGCAGCGATCGCACCATCAAGAGCATCTAGTAGCCGCTTGCTGAATGGGCGGCTGCCTTCCATCGTCGGTTGGGCCCCCTCGATCACGCCTGCCGATTCACGCAGGATCACGAACGCCAGCACATCGTCGCGCGACCCGAAGTAGCGGTACACCGTCGTGCGGTGCACTGACGATGTGGACGCCGTGACGGCTACCAAACGACTCATGATCAGCGGGCGGCGCGATGCGGCGCTCGATGCGATCAAGCGTGAGCTCACGGAGATGCAAGCACTCCGACGTCCTCGATGAAGCGTCGGGCGGCAGCAAGATCTACGCCGGCGCGACGACGACTAGCACCTCCTCCGCCCAGATGGCCCCTGACATCGGGCACGTATGTCTACGTTGAGTATTGGCTGACTTCCGCGGTGTGCAGATGCATTGTCAAAGGGCAGCGGCAGCCGCTTCGGCGACAGTCTGGTCCTGTTTGCCGCTCCCGCCGCTGACGCCGACGGCACCTACTATCTGGCCGGCCCGCTGTAGCGGGATTCCTCCCGCGAAAATCATGACCCTGCCCCCGTTGGAAGCGTGGATGCCATAGAACTGCCCGCCCGGACCGGCATCGGCCGCCAGCTCCTCGGTCGAGATGTCGAATGCACGGGCGGTGAAGGCTTTGTTTATCGAGATGTCGACGCTGCCGATCCAGGCGCCGTCCATCCGAATGTGCGTCACCAGGTTGCCGCCGACGTCGACGACCGCGATATTCGACGGGGAAGAGATCTCGTCGGCTTTAGCGATGCCCGCGGCAACCACTCGCTGTGCGTCATCGAGAGAAACCGATGCCTGATTCAGTGTCATTTCGCACCCGATTCGTCAATGAGGTTGTCCTGAAACGTGTTCAACATCGGACTTTGTGTTTTCACATCGACGCGAGCTGCGGCTTGAGTACCACCTTGGTCCAACCGTCGTCGCGGGCGTCGAAGTGCTCGTAGGCGTTCGGGGCCTCAGACAACGGAAGTTCGTGAGAGATGATCCATGATGGGTTGGCCTTGCCTTCGTGGATCAGATCACGCAACTCACGGTTGTAGTGCTTGACGTTGGCCTGACCAGTTCCCATTCGTTGGCCTTTGAGCCAAAATTCGCCCATTTCGAAAGTGATCTTGCCTTTTTTTCGTTCTGCGTCCGGCGCGCCTGGATCCTGCGGCAGATACAAACCCACCACGCCGATTCCGCCGGTGAACTTCACTGCCCGCACGAGATCGTTGATTACCATCGAGGGATCCTCATGGCCCTGGGGGTCATGTGCCTGATAACCGATACAGTCGCAACCGCAGTCGGCGCCAGCGCCTTTGGTTTGTTCGAGGATCTGCTCGACAGCGGATCCCTTTGAATCGTCGATGGCGATGACACCGATTTGTTCGGCCAGCTTGAGCCGGTCGGGATGACGATCGACGATCATCACCTTGGCCGCGCCCTTGATCATCGCTGCATGGGCCGCCATTAACCCGACCGGGCCCGCGCCATAGACCACGATCGCGTCGCCGGGCTGCAGCCCGGCAAGTTCGGTACAGTGCCAGCCTGTCGGGAAGATGTCCGACAGCATGACGTAGTCGTTTTCCTTTTCCTGCGCGTCGTCGGGCAGCTTCAGGCAGTTCGAGTCGCCGAACGGTACCCGCAGATACTCGGCTTGGCCGCCGTTGTACGGGCCCATACCCGCGAACCCGTATGCCGCCCCAACCATCTCGGGGTCGGGATTGGTGGTCAGACAGAAAGCCGTTAGCCCTTTCTCGCAATTGCGGCAGAAGCCGCAACTGATATTGAACGGCAGGCAAACCGGGTCACCTACCTCCACCGAGGTCACGGCGGCCCCTGTGTCGACGACTTCGCCGAGGTTCTCGTGACCGAGGACCCTGCCAGAGTCCATCGCGGTCCGGCCCTCGTACATGTGCAGATCGGATCCGCAAATGTTCGTGGTGGTGATCCTGACGAGCACATCGGTCGGTTCTAAGATGACCGGGTCCGGAACGTCCTCGACGCGGACCTGCCTGGGCCCTTCGTAAACAACAGCTTTCATGACCTCTCCCAATCTTGTTGAC